>JBBQJM010000200.1:0-7491 GCA_038325895.1 Mycobacteriales bacterium | reverse complement strand
GCCGTGCCCGACGGCGCGATCGCCGACCCGGCGACCGCGATCGGCAGGGTGCTGGCCGGCCCGGCCCGCCGTGGCGAAGTGCTCACGGACGTCCGACTAGCCGGTACCGTCGGACCCGACCCCGGACCGGGTCGGGTCGCGGTGCCCGTGCGACCGGCCGACCCGGCGATCGTCGACCTGCTGGGGACCGGCATGCACGTCGCGGTCATCGCTGTCGACGAGGACGGTTCCGCCGAGCTGCTGGCGCCGGATGCCGTGGTGCTGAGCATCGCGACGGAGTCCGCGCGCGGCCGAGGCGATCGCCCGGTCGTACTGGCAGTGCCGGCCGAATCCGCGGATCGCATCGCGGCGACGGCGCTGACCGGCACGATTGCGGTCCGGTTCACCTGAACGACGAAATCGACAGGTATCGTTTCGGGCTGCCGACCCGGTTCGACCACCAGCCAGGGCCGGCACCCACCATCCGGCCGCACGGCGTCGTCGTCAGGGGAGACATCATGCTGAAGGGTTTCAAGGACTTCATTCTCCGCGGGAACGTGATCGACCTCGCGGTCGCGGTCGTCATCGGCGCCGCGTTCACCGCGCTGATCGCGGCTATCACCGCCAACCTGATCGAACCGATACTCAACGCCCTCGGCGGGGTTGACACGGGTGGCTGGGGGTTCTACGTGAATCCCGACAATCCCGACACATTTATCAATGTCGGCGCGATCATCACGGCGCTCATCACGTTCCTGATCACCGCCGCGGTCGTCTATTTCGTCTTCATCGCGCCGATGCGGGCGATCAACGTCCGGCTGAGCGCCAAGAAGACGCCGGTGAAGGCCGACCCCACCGAGGTGGACCTGCTGGTCGAGATCCGTGATCTGCTCAAGGCAGGCAACGTGGACGCGGCAGCAACTGCCTCTGCATTGACGTCGAACGGCACGCCAGAGGGCTGACCGCGACAGGCAAGCGCCGACCGATCAGCCGTGGTGCGGCGGCCGGTTCTCCCGATACCAGCGCTCTCGGTCCGCCCCGTCGGTGGGTTCGGGATCACGCTCGTCCCTGGTGACGGTCGGCAGGATCTCGCCGAAGACTTCGTCGAGCAGGCGGCGTTCCCGGAAGTCCGGTGTCGGGGTCGGATCGCCGGGGCCGGCATCCCCGTCCAGCGCGTCGTTCACGGCGTCGTCCGGAGCGCCGTCGGGCGTGGTGTCCTCGTTCATCGCGTTATGCCCTGCCGCGCCGCCAGGTCCGCAGAGCCCCAACCGATAGATTCATGTCGGCAGCTTCCCACTGCCGACCGGGTTTCCGGTCGCCCGCTGCGCAGAAGGTGAGATCGCGATGGGGTTCATCGACAAGGCCAAGGGCCTCGCCGACGACCTGACCGACAAGGCCAAGGGTGTCGCCGACAAGGTGACCGACGCGGCAGGGCCGGCCTGGGAGAAGACGAAGGTCGTGGCCGGCGACGCCGCCCACAAGGCCGTCGTCACCGCCGGGCCAGTGGTGGAGAAGACGAAGGTCGTGGCCGGCGACGCCGCCCACAAGGCCGCGGTCACGGCGGCACCCGCGGTGGAGAAGACCAAAGCGGTCGCCGGCACCCTTGGGCAGGTCATTGCCGGCGCGGTCGGCGACCTCAAGGACAAAGTCTCCGGCGACAAGGGCTGACGCCCCAGGGCTTTCCGCGCGATGACGCCACTTGAACACAGGCCGGGCCCGATCAGCCGCCGGGACGACCGATCGGCTCGGGTCAGATATCGGTGTCGGACAGTTCCCCGATGACGTGAATGGCCAGCGGGTTCAGCGTGGCCAACCCGTCGCGGATCGCCGCCCGCGACCCGGCGATGTTCGCCACCAGCGTGGAGCCGGAGACGCCGACCATGCCGCGGGAGATGATCGCGTCCATCACCCCGGCGGCCATCCCGGACCAGCGCAGCGCCTGGGCAACCCCCGGCAGTTCCCGATCGATGACCTCGGCGGTGACGTCAGGCGTCACATCCCGCGGCGACACCCCGGTGCCGCCGACCGTCACCACCAGGTCGACGCCGCCGATGACGGCGGTGTTCAGCGCTGTCCTGATGGCCACGGCGTCCGATGGCACCGCGACCGATCCGTCGACGACGAACCCGGCCTCACTGAGCAGCTCGGTGACCAGCGCACCGGCTCCGCCGTCGTCCTCGCCGTGCAGAGCTTGATCGGTGATGGACACGATCAGCGCTCGACCGGCATGGATATTGGTCGACATTCCGCTGGCCTCCTGGTGGCTTTCCGCGGGTGATCCTTCGCGGCCGTCCCCTCGGGCTACGAGGTGGGGGGACGAGTCAGCCTATCCATCGGGGCCGGCGGTCCAGCGGGTGGGCGGGACTCGACGATCGACGACGCACCGACGGCATCGATGACGAACTCTCGCTCGCCTCCGCATGTTCATGCCGGTCCCCCGCGCCGCACCGTGCCGCACCCCCTAAGCTCAGGCCGCCACGCTGTCCGACGTGTCCGACCAGCGGCGCTCGCCCGCCCATCGCCGGCGACCGTGAAGGAGCTCGACCATGACCACACGCCGCACCACCGCCAGGGACCTGGCCCAGATCGCTATTTTCGCGGCGTTGATCGCCGCCCTCGGTCTGCCGGGAACGATCACCGTCGGATCAACCGGCGTCCCGATCACCCTGCAAACCCTGGGCATCATGCTTGCGGGCGGAATCCTCGGCGCCCGCAAGGGCTTCCTGTCGGTGCTGGTCTTTCTGGTCCTGGTGTCGGCCGGGCTGCCGTTGCTGGCCGGTGGCCGCGGCGGGCTAGGAGTGTGGGCCGGGCCGTCCGCCGGATATTTGATCGGCTGGTTGGTCGGTGCCGCGGTCATCGGCGCTCTGACGGCCAAGATCCTGCCCGCGTACCCGCTCTGGCTCGGCATCGTGATCAACGTTGTCGGCGGAGTGCTGGTCGTGTACGCCTGCGGAGTGGCGGTGTTGGCCTTCCGCGTCGGATTCGTGCCCGCGGTCACCAGCAACTTTCTGTACCTGCCCGGCGACGGGCTCAAGGTTCTGGTCGCGGCGCTCGTCAGCAAGCAGGTGCACAGGGCCTACCCAGGTCTGATCGGCCCGCCGGCCAGCGGCCCGCCGGCGAGCAGCGCGCCTGCACCGGCTGACCCCGCGGCGGCCGCGGAGAGCGCCGATCCCATCGACACCGCGGTGGCCGCCGCCGCCCCCGACACCCGGGAGCTGGACGGCACCCCATCGGCCAACGAGCCGATCGTCAAGCCCTGACGGTGCCTTCCCCCGCTCGACGGGCGGCAACCCTGGAGCTGGGCGGTCACGGCAGTTCGCCCGCCGTCACGGTCGGCGGCCGGACCGTCACCTATCGGGAGCTGACCAAGCTGATCGAGCGGGTCGACACCCGTCGCGGCTGGCTCGACGCCACCGACCTGTCGGTGACGGACGCGCTCGCCACCGTCTTTGCCGCAGCAAAAGCCGGTGTCCCCGCGCTGGTGGCCGACCCCGCCGGGCCGCGCGAGCCTGCCGGTGTCGCAGCGTCGGCAGCGTCGGGCACCTTCCTCATTGCGGTGACCTCGGGCACGTCCGGTCGGCCGCGACCTGTGCTGCGCACCGCGGACTCCTGGACCAGCTCGTTCGTCCCGCTCGCAGAACTTGCCGGCCTGAGCAGACGGGATCGGGTACTGCTGACCGGGCCGCTGCACGCGACGATGCACCTGTTCGCGGCCGCGCACACCCTGTGGCTGGGCGCCGAACTCACCGACCGCCCCGAGCGGGCCACCGCGGTGCACGCGGTTCCCGCCGTGTTGGCCGTGCTGCTCGCCGCGCTGCCACCGACCGCGCCGTTGCGCACCGCGGTCATTGCGGGATCGGCGCTGCCGGACGCCATCGCCGGCGACGCGGCCGCTCGCGGCATCGCCATCACCGAGTACTACGGCGCCGCCGAGCTCTCCTTCGTGGCCGCCGCCCGCCGCCCTGGGCCGCTCCGCCCCTTCCCGGGCGCGGACGTGCAACTCCGGAACGGAGAGATCTGGGTCCGCTCGCCCTACCTGGCGTCCGGCTACGCCAGCGGCGTCACCGGTCTGCTGCGCCGTGACCAGGACGGATACGCCAGCGTCGGCGACCTCGGCGAGTGGCTCGACGGCTCGGACGGGGGCGGGCTGCTGGTGCGCGGGCGCGGGGATGCGGCCATCACCACCGGTGGGGCAACGGTGATCGCCGAGGACATCGAGGCCGCGCTGTGCACCCTGCCGGGCGTCGCCGCGGCAGCCGTCGTCGGGATCCCCCACCGACGGCTCGGCCAGGTGCTCACTGCCGTGCTGGAACCCGAGGGCATCGAGGGCGTCCGGGCCGCCGCCCGCCTGGTGCTCAAGGGTCCCTCGCTGCCGCGACGGTGGTTCACCGTGCGGAGGCTGCCCCGGACCGGCAACGGCAAGGTCGCGCGCGCAGTGGTCGCCGAGGCCGTGCGGCGCGCCGTCGCCGGGGAGCACCCGCCGGATGGGATTCGGCTGCGCTCGCTGCCATAGGGTCGCCCGACGTCGGGCCAGCTAGCGTAGGTCCCCGTGGTACACAACGTCGCCGATCCCGGCGCCCCCGTCCTCACCCTGGGGCGACGCACCGCCATCGGCACGGCCGGGCATTCGCTTGCCGCCGTCGATGTGGTCGGTTTGACGGCGCCGGTGCTGGCCGAGGTCGCCGACCTGGCGGGCCCATTGCACCTGCCGATCGACGATGTGATCCTGGGCAACTGCCTGGGGCCGGGGGGCAACATCGCCAGGGTCTCCGGGTTGGCCGCCGGGCTGGGCCTGACCGTGCCAGGAGTGACCGTTGACCGGCAGTGCGGGTCGGGGCTCGACGCCGTGCTGCAGGCGGCGTCCCGGGTACGGGCGGGTGACGCCCGGCTGATCCTGGCCGGTGGAGCGGAATCGGCGAGCACCGCGCCGTGGCGGTTCTGGCCGCCCGGCGGCGGCAAGGGCACTCCAGAGCCGGTGCGATACACCCGCGCACCCTTCGCACCACCCGGATTCCCCGACCCCGACATGGGCGAGGCCGCGGACACCCTGGCCACCGCCCGCGGTATCTCGCGGGCCAGGCAGGACGACTACGCGGCGCGCTCCCACGAGCGCACCGTGGACGCCCAGCAGGCGGGCGTCTTCAAAGAAGAAATCGTTGCCGTGCAGGATGTCTCGGTGGACGGACGGCCCCGGCCGGGGATGACGGCGGAGCGCCTGGCCAGGCTCCGGCCGTCGTTCGGAGCGGACGGTACTGCCACCGCGGGCAATTCCTGCGGAATTTCCGACGGTGCCGCGGTGCTCGCGGTGACCACCGCCGCGGCCGCGACCGCGGCGGGCCTGGATCATCTGCGGATCGTTGCGGCCGCGATCGCGGCCGGTGACCCCGCGCTACCGGGTGCCGCCCCGGCTCCGGCCGTTCGTCGGCTTCTTGCCCGGCAAGCAGCGATCGGGCTCGTTCTCCCGCTGACAGACATCGGGACGTTCGAGATCACCGAGGCGTTCGCCTCAGTGGTGCTGGCGGTCGTCGATGACCTCGGGATCGATGAGCATCTGGTGTGCACCGAGGGTGGCGCCATCGGTCTCGGTCATCCCTGGGGCGCATCGGGAACGATCCTGTTGCTGCGCTTGGCCTCTCGAATGCTGCGCCCGGACGGGCCGCAGTTCGGGCTTGCCGCTTGCGCGATCGGCGGCGGGCAGGGCCTGGCCATGCTGGTCGAACGCGGAACAATCGGTGGCTGAGGCGTGGCCGAGATCCGTTTCACCGCAGTGCATCACCGGTTCGGCACCCGGGTCGTGCTGGACAGGCTCGACCTGACACTGGTGGAGCAGCGCATCGGCATCGTCGGCGCCAACGGTTCAGGGAAATCGACGATGGCCAGGATGATCAACGGCCTGGTCAAGCCGACCAGCGGGTCGGTCACCGTTGACGGGTTGGATACCACCGCCAAGGGCCGCGACGTCAGGCGCCGCGTTGGCTTCGTCTTCACCGACCCGGACAACCAGATCGTGATGCCCACGGTGGCAGAGGATGTCGCCTTCTCGCTGCGCCGTTCCGGTCTGAGCAAACCGGAGATTCAGGAGCGAACCCGAGAAGTCCTGCACCGCTTCGATCTTCACGAGCATGCCGACCACCCTACGCATCTGCTGTCCGGTGGCCAGAAACAATTGCTGGCGATCGCCGCGGTGTTGATCACCGGGCCGGATGTGATCATCGCCGACGAACCGACGACACTGCTGGATCTGCGCAACTCACGAATGGTCAATGATCTGTTGGCGAGCATGCCCGAGCAGGTCGTGCTCGTCACGCACCACCTGCACCTGCTCGAGGGTTTCGATCGCGTCGTCGTGCTGGATTCCGGCCGGGTGATTGCGGACGGCTCGCCGGACGCCGCCGTCGACTCGTACACCAGGCTGCTGGCCTGATGCCGGTCGGGCGCGCGCGATGACGGTGATCGGGCTCTACCACTCCGGATCCTCTGTGCTGCACAGGATTCCGGCCGGATGGAAATTGCTGGGCATGCTGGTCGGGATCATCACCGTGGTCGCGGCCACGGCCCCATGGCAGTTGGGAATTGCCGCCGTTCTCGTCGCCGGTGGCTTCGCCCTGGCCCGCGTCCCGACCCGGGTTGCCTGGGCACAACTCTGGCCGTTGCGGTGGGTCCTGCTGTTCGTCGGCCTGTTTCAACTGCTCTTCAGCGGACCGGAGCGGGCGGTAATGGTCTGTGGCAGCCTGCTGATCACCGTCGCCATAGCGGCCCTGGTGACGCTCACCACGCGGGTCACCGCCATGCTCGACCTCTGCCAGCGGCTGCTCAGACCGCTGCGCCGGTTCGGGGTAGATCCGGACCGGGTGGGCCTGGTGCTGGCCCTGACGATCCGCTGCATTCCGCTGCTGGTCGACATCGTGCGCGAGGTGTCCGAAGCGAGAAAGGCTCGCGGGACAGGGTTCTCGCTGCGCTCGATGGCCGGGCCGGCGGTTGTTCGGGCGTTGCGGGCGGCCGACGCCATGGGTGACGCGCTCGTCGCCCGCGGCGTCGACGACTGACCTGCCCTCACGACCAGGCGGCCGGTACCCCCGGGGGACGGCACCGCACACCGCGCTGCCCATCGCGCCCCGGCGCCGACGCCCGCGCGATCGTCCTCGCCGCGTCGGAATCCCACGAACGAATGAATGTCGGATCTGTGCATCCGATTCCGTCGGGTGCCGAGTACTCAACACGTCAGCATTTCCACTCCACAAGGAGGATCTATGAGGCGTCTCATTACCGCGACTGCCGTCGGCACCCTTGCCGTAGCGGCCGGTCTGTTCGGCGCGACTGCGGCATCCGCCGCCGGCACCGCAGAGGTGTACGTCGTGCACGGCATTCCAGGCCTTCCCGTCGACATCTATGTGAACGGCGCCCTGACCCTCGACGATTTCCAGCCCGAGACCGTTGCCGGGCCACTTGATCTACCGGAAGGCAGCTACAAGGTCGACATCACCGCCGCTGACGCCGCAGACGCTTCAGCGC
>JBBQJM010000199.1:0-7495 GCA_038325895.1 Mycobacteriales bacterium | reverse complement strand
CGACCATGGACATCCGTGAGCACTCGGAGGCGCACCACCAGGTGCTGGCCCAGTTGATCGACCGGCTCGGCGAGTTGGACAGGCCTTACAACGAGCTCACCAGGAGCGAACGTCGGGACGTGCTGTCGGCGGAACTGACCTCCCGGCGCCCGCTGACCACCCTGCCGGCACCGCTGGACGCCGCCGGCAGCAAGACGTTCAGCGTCTTCGAAGAGATCAAGGCGGCCCAGAACACGTACGGGCCCGAGGTTATCCGGACCTACATCACCTCGATGACCAAGGGATCGGACGACATCCTTGCGGCCGCGGTGCTGGCCAGAGAGGCCGGACTGGTCGACGTGTACGGCACGGCCGGTGATCCCGATCGGGGTCCGCACGCGACCATCGGCTTCGTCCCGTTGCTCGAAACGGTCGAAGAACTGCGCCGAGCGGCCGAGGTGGTCCAGGAGATGCTGGCCGACCCGACCTACCGGGAGATCGTCCGGCTGCGCGGCGACGTCCAGGAGGTGATGCTCGGCTACTCGGACTCCAACAAGGAAGCCGGAATCACCACCAGCCAGTGGGAGATCCACCAGGCCCAGCGCGCGCTGCGTGACGTGGCCGCGCGGCACGGCGTGTGCCTGACCCTGTTCCACGGTCGCGGCGGCACCGTCGGCCGCGGCGGCGGGCCCACCTACGACTCGATCCTGGCCCAACCGCACGGCGTCCTGGACGGCGCGATCAAGTTCACCGAGCAGGGCGAGGTGATCAGCGACAAGTACGCGCTACCCGAGCTGGCCAAGGAAAACCTCGAACTGACCGTCGCAGCCACGCTGCGGGCCAGCGCCCAGCACAAGGAGCCCCGGCAGACCGCAGAGCAACTGCTGGGCTGGGACCGCTTGATGGAGAGGGTGAGCGACGCGGCGTTTGCCGCGTACCGCCGGCTCATCGACGACCCCGATCTGCCTGCCTACTTCATGGCGTCCACCCCCGTCGAACAGCTCGGTTCGCTGAACATCGGCTCGCGGCCGGCCCGCCGACCGGATTCCGGCGGGGGAATCTCCGGATTGCGCGCGATCCCGTGGGTGTTCGGTTGGACCCAGTCCCGGCAGATCGTGCCGGGCTGGTTCGGCGTCGGCTCGGGGCTGCGAACCGCCCGGGAAGCCGGCGACGGCCCCGAACTGGCGGAGATGCACGAACACTGGCACTTCTTCCGGACCTTCATCTCCAACGTCGAGATGACACTGGCCAAGACCGACCTGGAGATTGCCGCGCTGTACGTCAGATCGCTGGTTCCCGACCACCTGTCGCACCTGTTCGCGGCCATCGAGGAAGAGCACGAGCGGACGGTGTCGGAGATCCTGCGGATCACCGGGGAGGGGACGCTGCTCGACGGGCAGCCCGAGCTCAAACGCACCCTGACGGTCCGTGAGCCCTACCTGGCGCCCATCTCCTACCTGCAGGTCGACCTGCTGAGCCGGATCAGGCAAGCCGATGACGGTGCCGGGATCGACCCCGAACTCCAGCGCGCGATGCTGCTGACGATCAACGGAGTCGCAGCCGGGATGCGCAACACTGGCTGACGGGCCCATGGACGTGGAACGAGCCGTGGGAGGATCGGAGACAGCCGGTTCGGGGGATGGCTCCGAGCTGCCCTCACCCCGGCTGGCCCGGTTCCCACCGACCCGATCCGACCCCAGGAGCGCCACCCTCATGACCAAGCTCACCGTGATCGGATGCGGCTACCTGGGTGCCGTCCACGCCGCCTGCATGGCGCAGCTGGGTCACGAGGTGACCGGAATCGACGTCGACGTGCCGAAGGTCGAGCTGCTCGCGTCGGGCCGCACCCCGTTCTTCGAGCCCGGATTCGAGGAGGTGCTGAAGTCGGCGCTGGCCACCGGGCGGCTGTCCTTCACCGCGGACATGGCCGCGGCCCGTGGCGCGACGGTGCACTTCGTCTGCGTCGGCACCCCGCAGAAGCGCAATGAGTATGCCGCCGACCTCGCCTACGTCGACGCCGCGGTCACCGCACTGGCACCCCACCTGACGCCCGGCGACCTGGTGGTCGGGAAGTCGACGGTGCCGGTCGGCACCGCCCGCCGGCTGGCCGAGGACATCGCCGAAGTGACTCCCGGAAGCCTGCTGGCCTGGAATCCGGAGTTCCTGCGCGAAGGCTTCGCCGTCCACGACACCCTGCACCCTGACCGCCTGGTGTACGGCCTGCCGCTCGGGGCCGACGGCGATCAGGCCCGCAAGATGCTGGACGAGGTGTACGCAACCCCGTTGGCGGACGGCGTGCCGCTGGTCGTCACCGACTACGCCACGGCCGAACTGGTCAAAGCGTCGGCGAACTCGTTCCTGGCCACCAAGATCTCTTTCATCAACGCGATGGCCGAAGTCTGCGAGGCCAGCGGCGCCGACGTGGTGCAGCTGGCCGACGCGATCGGCTACGACGGCCGCATCGGCCGGCGGTTCCTCAACGCCGGTCTCGGGTTCGGTGGAGGCTGTCTGCCCAAGGACATCAGGGCATTCATGGCCAGGGCGGGCGAACTCGGCGCGGACCAGGCGCTGGCGTTCCTGAGGGAGATCGACTCCATCAACATGCGCCGCCGGGTCCGGATGGTCGATCTGGCCCGCGAGGTGTGTGGCGGCTCGATCGTCGGACGCCGGATCGCCGTCCTGGGCCTGGCGTTCAAGCCGAACAGCGACGACATCCGTGACTCGCCGGCCCTCAACGTGGCCGCACAGATGCAGCTGCAGGGTGCTTCAGTGGTGGTCACCGATCCGCAGGCCGTCGAGAACGCCCAGCGCAAATGGCCGGACCTGCGCTACGCGGCGACTGCCGAGGAAGCGGCGACCGGAGCCGACCTGGTCCTGCTGCTCACCGAATGGGACCAGTACCGCAGCCTGGATCCTGTCGCGTTCGGAGCCGTTGTCGCCCAGCGCCGGATGCTGGACGGCCGCAATGCGCTGGACCCGGCTGCCTGGCGCGCGGCGGGGTGGACCTACCGCGCCCTCGGCCGTCCCTGACGCTGCTCCCGCCGCCTCCCTGATCGGTCCCGATCATGCCCTGATCACGCCCCGATCGCTTCCCGATCGCTCACCGAGCGACCCGGGGGAACACCCGTCGGCACTCGGCACTGACCCGTCGCCTTGGCCCCGCTGACGCTCGTCCCGACACGAACGCGCGGCGGACAGCCCGCCCACGAGCACTCTCTGCAACCGACCGTTGGCGCGGTCGCTCCGTCTGTCGGCGGAACAGGCAGGGGATGCATCATCACCCCGTTGGAGTGAATCCGACCGGTGTCGCGTGACGGCGACGGCGAGTCGCCGTATCCGCTGGCAGTGATCCAACCCATGCCCGTCGCCAACGCTGACCGAACGTCATCGACCGGCGGCGAGGTCAACGGACTGGACCACCGACGCCCGCCCGTCCCAGCCGTTCGCAGCCGGTAAGAGGTAGCGCAACGTCAACGTATCCCGCCAATCTGTGATGAATCGAGTACCCCATTCGGGTATCTTCGATCGCTGATCCAGGCTCAAACAGTGACTCTGATTACTCAGGGTGGTATTGTTAGGCCACCAGGGGGATCTGTCACACACGCTTGGACGTGCGGGTCCGCGAATGACACAAAGGAGTCGTCATGATCCGCAAACTGCTCGCCACTGCCACCTTGGCCGTGCTCGGTCTGCTCTGGCTTCCTGCCATGGCATCGGCCGCCGCTCCTTCCTACCCAGCGCCGCCCGTCACCCCCGAATCCACGGTCCCGGCTGTGGTCGACGCCGTCAGCACGGCTCCCGAGATTTCGAGCCGGACCACCGACTCCGTGGCGTCGCTGGCGAGCACCGGCGCCGGCTTCAACGTCGGGCTGACGGTATGGATCGCCGTGGCCGTGCTCGTCGTCGGGGTCGGACTGGTCCTGGCCGGCCGCCGGTCGCGCAAGTCCGGCGCAGAGGGCTGATGACGCTGCCCCACCGCTCCGGTCGCACTCCTGGTCCAGTGCACCGGGGTGCGACTGGCCTTCACGACCGGCGTCGGTCCGCCCGGCCGGCGTGATCTATTGCCACCAGCTCCGCCACCACCAGCTCCGCCACCACCAGCTCCGCCACCACGAGCTCCGCCACCACCAGCTCCGCCACCACCAGCGCCACGCTCACCCGGGCCTACCGAAAGCAGAAACATGGATCAGCACGTGTCCCGACGTCGAAAGCTGGTGTCCCTCGTCAGCGTCGTCGCCCTGACCTTCTCAGGTGTGGCGTTCAGCGTGGTGGGGGCGACCGCCGCGGCGGCCGATCCCGGCCCCGTGGTTCAGCCGGCGAGTACCGCGGTCACCGCGGACGCGCTTCCGACGGTCCAGATCGACGGCGTCGCCTGGTCGCAGGCGGTTGTCGGGAACACGGTCTACGTCGGCGGCAACTTCGCCAACGCCCGGCCGGCGGGCGCGGCCCCGGGCACCAACCTGACGCCGCGCAGCAACCTGCTGGCGTACAACATCACCACCGGCGCGCTGATCACCACGTTCGCGCCCGTCGTCAACGGCGTGGTGCTGTCCGTGTCGGCGTCACCCGACGGTTCCCGGCTGTACATCGCCGGTGAGTTCACCTCGGTCAACGGCGTCACCAAGAACCGGGTGGCGGCCTTCAACACCGCCACCGGCGCCCTGGTCAGCGGCTTCACCGTCAACATCGGCACCCGCGTCAAGTCCGTGGTCGCAACCAACAGCACCGTCTACGTCGGCGGGCAGTTCACCGCGGCCAACGGTCAGCCCCGCAACCGCCTTGCGGCCTTCAGCGCGTCCAACGGCGCCCTGCTCGGCTGGAATCCTGGCGCGGACTACAACGTCAATGCGCTGACGATCACCCCGGACCAGTCCAAGGTCATCGTCGGTGGTGCCTTCCAGACCCTCGCCGGCGAAGCCGCCTACGGGCTGGGCGCGGTCGACGCCAGCACCGGTGCCTTACTGCCATGGGCAGCTACCGAGAAGGTACGCAACGCGGGCACCAGTGCCGCGATCCAGTCGCTGAGCACTGACGGCACCTCGATCTTCGGGACCGGTTTCGTCTTCGGGCCGGGCGGCAACCTGGAGGGCACTTTCTCGGCCGATCCGAACTCCGGCACGATCAAGTGGATCGAGGACTGCCACGGCGACACCTACGGCGCCTTCTCGACCGGTGGGACCGTCTACACCGTCAGTCACGCGCACTACTGCGGCAATGTCGGCGGCTTCCCGCAGTCCGATCCGTGGTCGACAAACCAGCGTTTCGCCATCGCCTTCACTGCGAACGCGACCGGGACCGTCGGACACGATCCCTTGGGCTACTACGACTGGTACGGCAACCCCAGCCCCTCGCTCACCAACTGGTTTCCCGACATGAAGATCGGCACCTTCACCGGCCAGAACCAGGCCGGGTGGACCGTCAACGGCAACAGCCAGTACGTGACCATCGGCGGCGAATTCCCCTCGGTCAACGGCACGGCCCAGCAGGGCCTGGTCCGCTTCGCCGTCAAGCCGATCGCGCCGTCCAAGCGCGCCCCCATGCTGACCGGCTCGAAGTTCATGCCGAGCCTGGTGTCCCTG
Organism: Mycobacteriales bacterium; assembly: GCA_038325895.1. Classification (GTDB taxonomy): domain Bacteria; phylum Actinomycetota; class Actinomycetes; order Mycobacteriales; family Nakamurellaceae; genus Nakamurella. The sequence continues at coordinate 1,937 of JBBQJM010000199.1, read as the reverse complement.
TCCGCCGGCACCGTTCGTGTTGCGTTCCAGGCCAACTGGGATCAGGACGACTCCAAGCTGACCTACAAAGTGGTGCGCAACAGCAACACCGCGGCCCCGGTCTTCACCACCACGGCCGACTCGACATTCTGGAATCGCCCGATGTTGGGCTTCACAGACACCGGTTTGACCCCGGGCGCGACCTACAAGTACCGCCTGTACGTGACCGACTCCGCGGGCAACCAGGTCGCGGGCGACACGGCGACGACCACCGTGTCCAACGCCGCGGCGCCGAGCGCCTACGCGGGCACCGTCTTGCAGCAGGGTGCCGGCACGTTCTGGCGGCTGGGTGAGCCCTCCGGGATCACGGCATACGACTGGGCCGGTTACACCGACGGCGTGGTCGCCAGCGGGGTGACCCGTGGTGCGGCCGGTGCGATTTCCGGTGATGCCAACACCGCCTCGACATTCGACGGCACCGGCAACGGCCTGGTCTCCGCTCCGTCCGCGACCACCGGTCCGGACACCTTCACCACCGAGGCCTGGGTGAACACCACCTCGACCTCGGGCGGCAAGATCATCGGCTTCGGCAACCAGCAGAGCGGCGGCGAGTCGGGCAACTACGACCGCCACACCTACATGGACAACGACGGCCACATCTGGTTCGGCGTCTACCCCGGCGGCGTGGCCACGGTCAACACCACCAAGTCCTACAACGACGGCCAGTGGCACCAGATCGTCAGCAGCCTCGGCCCGAACGGGATGGTGCTCTACGTCGACGGCATCAAGGCGGCCTCACGCAGCGATGTGACCAGCGGCCAGCCCTACACCGGCTACTGGCGGGTCGGCGGCGACAACATCGGCGGATGGCCGAACCAGCCGGCGAGCAACTACCTGGGCGGCTCCATCGACGAGGTCTCGATCTACCCGACGGCGCTGACAAAGGACCAGGTCATGGCCCAGTACGTGGCGTCCGGGCGCACCAACCCGATCCCGGCGGCCCCTGCGGACACCTACGGCGCGGCGATCTACAACGCTCAGCCCGACCTGTTCTGGCGGCTGGCCGACACCACCGGTGACAAGGCAGCCGACTCCAGTGCCTCGCTGAACCCGGGCACCTACAACGGCGGCGTGACCAAGGGCCGGCCCGGCGTGATCGCCGGCAACACCGCGGTGACGTTCAACGGCTCCGACGGCTTCATCGCGTCGGACACCGCGGTGACGAATCCGAGCACCTACACCGAGGAAGCCTGGTTCAACACCACCACCACCCGAGGCGGCAAGATCATCGGCTTCGGCAGCAGCAACACCGGAACCTCGGGCGGCTACGACCGGCACATCTACATGCAGGACAACGGCCAGCTGGTCTTCGGTACGTATACCGGCGCGTTGAACACCGTCACCACCCCTGCGTCCTACAACGACGGCCAGTGGCACCAGGTGGTCGCTTCTCAGGGCTCCGACGGCATCAAGCTCTACGTCGACGGCGCGCTGATCGGCACCAACCCGCAGACCCAGGCCCAGTACTACACGGGCTTCTGGCGGGTCGGCGGCGACACCACCTGGGGCTCCTCCAGCGCGTTTTTCGCCGGCACCATCGACGAGGCCGCGGTGTACTCCACCGTGCTCACCCCGCAGCAGGTCGCACAGCACTTCCAGGCGGCCGGCGGCGTGGTGCCGAACCAGGCACCGACCGCCTCGCTGACGGCAACGTCGGCCGGTCTGGCCCTGTCCGTGGACGGGTCCGGGTCCTCCGATCCGGACGGCACCGTCGCGTCCTACGCCTGGGACTTCGGTGACAGCAGCACCGGCACCGGCGCCACCGCCTCGCACACCTACGCGGCGGCCGGCACCTACACCGTCACGCGGACCGTCACCGACACCGCCGGCGCGACCGGTACGGCGACGCAGTCGGTCACCGTCACGAACACCGCACCGCAGGCCTCGTTCACCTCCTC
>JBBQJM010000198.1:0-7500 GCA_038325895.1 Mycobacteriales bacterium | reverse complement strand
CCTGCGTGCCCTCGAAGCCCGCCGCCGCCGGGCTGCGGAGGCGATCGGCGGGATTTGAGCCTTACCGTCCGAAGACGGTTGGCCGGTCCGGCGCCCTGATTTGACCACCCGGGTGATCCTGGCGGCGTCCAGGTCTTCGATCTTGTTGCGCACCAGGGTCGCGCCCTGCCCGAACACCTGCTGCCGCCGGGCCGATGATCCCGGTCGCTCAGCGAGGCGCATTCCGCACGCCAATCGTGAGGACTCACCAATCCACTGTGTCACGGCCTTCGCCTATTGAGACTGGGGACTTTCGCCCCTGCGGGCCGCAGCGCTCACCCGGCTACCGTTTGGTGTGTCGGGAGACGATCAAGAACGAAAGTCAGAAAAGAAAGCCTGAACGAAAGAGGAACCGCCATGGCGCTGTCCAAGGATGAGCAGCGCACGCTCGAGGAGATCGAGCGAGCGCTGTTCGACGACGACCCGAAGTTCGCAGCGACTGTGAACCTGGATCAGGTCCGGCACCATCGGTTGCTCTCGGGCGGGCTGTGGTTCCTGCTCGGCCTGGTGCTGCTGCTGGCCGGCGCCATCGGGACGCAGGCCGCGGTGGCGATCGGTGTCACCGCCAGCGTCGTGGGATTCCTGATGATGGTCGCCGCGCTCGCCCGGATGTTCGACTTCAGCCTCCGCAACTGAAATCCAGCCGCTGTGCCTCGGACAACGCGCGCAGCGGTAAGTAATCAACCCTTCCGGGTGGTCTTCGGGCGCCCGCCACCAACCCGCCCGGTGGCGTCACGGTAGGTGATCAGATGGCACCAACGATGCGGCGGAGTTCGACATTTCCGGGCTCGGCCGCCGGGTGGCTCGTCGCCGCGCACGAACACGCGCAGTGCCTGACCCCGTCCGGGCAATCGCCCCTCGCGTCGGCAGCGGAGAGCACCTGGCAACACGTCACGCTGTAGCTGAAAGGCCTCTTCGACAGTGGCCTTTCACTCGCCAGCGCCGGGATGACAGCGGCGAAGGCTGACTCCTTGTGTGCATTTCTCGACGGGCTCCCTGCGGCACTCATCTGATCATGATTGCCTTTCCTGTTACCGGCCGTAACTGATTGCTGGACAGGGAGTGCCATGAAGACAACCACCCGCGCATCGGCCGTCCTCGGCGTCCTGCTGCTGTGTGCGTTGGTGCCGTGGCTTTTCGGCACAGGGGCCGCGGCCGGCGGGTCGTCCGCCGCGGTGGCCGCCGCCAATTGCACGGTGCCCAGCGAGAGCGGAGCAGCGGTTCCACAAACCGCCTCGGGTGCTGCTGCGGTGCGATGGACCATCGGCGTGGCCAAGACGATGAACGTTCCCCGCCAGGGTCAGATCATCGCCGTCATGGTGATGTACCAGGAGACCACGCTGCGCAACCTGGCCAATGACGGCAGCAGCCCGCAGGCGAGTTGGCCTTCTCCCGGTCGGGCGTACTGGCTGAGCGTCACGCGATTGTCGTTGAAATACCCGCACGACAAATTCGGATCGCTGGAGGGCGCTCACGACACGGACTCGATCGGTCTCTATCAGCAGCGTCCCGCCTACGGGTGGGGTAGCTACGGCACCAGCACCGGGGTGACCGATCCGGAGGGTGTGGTGCAGCGTCTGCTCGACCCCCGTTGGGAGGCAATGGCTTTCTTCGGCGGCTCGGCCAGCGCGTCGTCGAACACCGGTTTGCTCAACGTGCCGGAATGGCAGTACAAGACATTGTCCGACGCGGCAGAAGCCGTGCAGGGCAGCACGTTCGGTGACCGTTACGCGCAGTGGGAGCCGTCGGCGACCCGGCTCGTCGACAACAACCAGGACGCCCCTGCCGTGGCTCTGCCCTGGCGTCGCGGCGGCGGCACCGGCGCGCTGACCTGCACGAGCATTCCGACCAACCCCCCGCTAGGCGAGGCCGGGCGCAACCCGATCGGCTCGCTGGACCTGGTGGGTATCGAGGGCACGGGCCTCCGATTGACCGGATGGGCGCTCGATCCGGACGCCATCAACGGGATCACCACCGTGCACTATTACGATTACGGGCCCTACGGCACGGCCGGATATTCGACGGGGGTCGCCAACCTGGCAAGACCCGACGTCAACAACGTGCTCAACGTGGTGGGACAGTTCGGGTTCAGCGCTGTCCTGCCGTGGACCGGCGCGGGGCACCACACCGTGTGCGCGTTCGGCATCAACGTCGGACGGGGTACCACCAACCCGGCCGTCGGCTGCCGCGACGTCGAGGTGCCCGGACCGATCGGCTACCTGGACGGGGTCTCCGAGACGGCCGACGGCCGTATCGCGGTCTCCGGCTGGGCCGCTGACCCCGCCTCGCCCGGAGTCCGTGAGGAGGTGCACGTCTACGTCACCGGGCCAGTCGGCGTCAACGGCACGTCGGGCATCATGACCGGCGATGCCCGCCCCGACGTGCAGGCAGCGGTGCCCTGGGCCGGCCCCTCGCGGGGCTTCCACGCCACCGTGCCCAACTCGGGTTCAGGGATCACTACCGTCTGCGCCTACGCCATCAACGTCAAACCTCCGAACAGCAACCCGCAGCTCGGCTGCATGTCGTTGGTCGTCCACGACGACCCGCCGATGGGATCCCTGGACGCCATCACGGTGGCCGGCAACCGGGCCCAGGTGTTCGGTTGGTCGTTCGACCCGAACGCGAGCGCGACGTCCATCCCGGTGCACATCTACGTCGGTGACGTCGGGTACGCCTTCCGTGCCGACCAGCGACGCGACGACGTCAACGCGGTCTTCGGCATCACCGGCCGGCATGGGTTCTCCGCGACCGTGCCGCTACCGGCCGGGAGCAGCCAGGTCTGCGCCTTCAGCATCGGTCTGCACGGCAAGAATCCGCTGATCGGCTGCCGCACCGTCCAGTCCGGGGTGAACGCAGTCAGCCCGCTGGCGGTCCCAGCCCCCGCGCCCGCGGCCCCCGCCCCCAGGGCCTCCGCCCCCACGACCCCGGAGCCAACGACTTCAGCACCGACGCCAGCACCGACGCCGGCACCGACGCCGGCACCGACGCCAGCAACGACGCCGGCACCGCCGGCGTCGCCCTGACCTGCGGCGAGCCTTGTTGCCAGGCGCCGCGCGGCGGGTCACAGTGATCCCGACACGTTTCCCCGCGGAAGGATCTCCATGACGCAGCCAGCTGGATCGGGTGCCCCGGCAAAGCGAGGCCTGTCCGGCCGCGCCATCGGCGGCATCGTCATCGCGGTACTGGTGGTGGTGTTCATCGCCATCAATCGCGATCAGACCTCGGTGTCGTTCATCTTCTTCACCGCAGACGTCGCGCTCTGGGTGGCACTCGCCATCGCCGCGGCCGGCGGGTTCCTCGCGGGCTTCCTGATCGGCCGGAAGCGCTACAAGTCCTGACCATGACGAGCGCGCCGCCGCCGGAGCGACTGGCCGTGCTGTTCGTGCACGGTGTCGGAATCCGGGAACCGAACTACGCCGAGTCGGCGATCCGCGGGCTGCGCAAGGAGTTCGCCAAGGCCACCGGAGGGCGCGAGGGTGACGGCGAGCTGATCGTGGAGTCCGTGTACTGGGCGCCCGCGGTGATCGAGCGGGAGGACCGCCTGCTGCGGGCGGCCTTTCCGGACCGGGCCGGGATCTGGTTCAACGGGATGAACTGGCTCACCCATCGCATCTCGAACGGCTCGAACCTCTCGCTGCTCCCGCTGGCGTTGTCCGGTCTGGTGCGGCACGTTCCCGGCATCCCGAAGATCCACTGGCCGACCCTGCGGTGGGCGGTCAGCAACTTCGTCGGCGACATCGTGTCCTACCAGGTCACCCCGCACACCCGTGAGGTCTACGACGCGGTCCACGAGCATGTCGACGAGGCGCTGCGTCGGTTGGCGTCGCGCGCCCCGGACGCGCCACTCTGCGTCATCGCGCACAGCCTGGGCAGCGTGATCGCCTCAGATCACTTCTACGACCTGCACAAGGGCCGGACGGTCAACCCGGCGGCCAGCCCGCTGGAACGCGGCGAGACGCTGACCTTCTTCTACACGCTGGGCAGTCCGATCGCGTTGTGGGTCGAGCGCTACGGGGACTTCTCCCGGCCGGTCACGATCCCGGGCAAGAGCAGCAAGGATCCGGTGGTGGCGGCATCAGCGGAATGGATCAATTTCTACGACCCGGACGATGTGCTGGCCGTCCCGCTCAAGGGGCTGAGTGATGACTACGACACCGCGGTGGACGAGGACCGTGCGGTGTCCGTCGGGGCGCTGATCATCGGGATGTCGCCGGTCTCACACGTGGCCTACTGGAACGATGCGGCGGTGATCCGGCCCATCGCGCAGAGCCTGGCCTGGCTGTGGAACGCGCTGCGGAACACGATTCCGCCCTCGCCGCACCAAACTGGATGACGTCCGCTCGACACGGCACCCCCGACAGCCCGCCACGCGCGGGCGCTGTCGGCGTTCCGTGCTAGAACGGTTGCCGTACCACTGTTCGGCCGCCTCGGCCCAGCATCGCCGCGAAGGGGGCCACGTGAGCAGTCAGGACTCCTTCGTCCACCTGCACGTGCACACCGAATACTCCATGCTCGACGGCGCCGCTCGGCTCGGTCAGCTGTTCGAGCGCACCGCCGAGATGGGCATGCCTGCCCTGGCGATGACCGACCACGGCAACGTGTTCGGCGCGCACGATTTCTACCGCCAGGCTCGGCTGGCCGGAGTGAACCCGATCATCGGCCTGGAGGCCTACGTCACCCCGAACACCTCCCGGTTCGACAAGACCCGGGTGCGCTGGGCAGAGGGCGGCGACGACGACGTCTCCGGGGCGGGCGCCTACACCCACATGACGCTGCTGTCGGAGTCGACGCAGGGCATGCACAACCTGTTCCGGCTCGCCTCCCGGTCCTCGCTCGAGGGCTACTACTACAAGCCGCGGGCCGACCGGGAGTTGCTCTCGGAGTACGCCAAAGGGCTGATCGCCACCACCGGCTGCCCATCGGGTGAGGTGCAGACCTGGCTGCGGATCGGCAACTACGACAAAGCGGTCGCGAATGCTGCTGAACTTCGCGACATCTTCGGCAAGGAGAACTACTTCCTGGAGTTGATGGACCACGGCCTGGCTATCGAGACCCGGGTCCGCGACGGGCTGCTGCGGCTGGCCAAGGACCTGCAGCTGCCGATGGTCGCCACCAACGACCTGCACTACACTGACGCCGCGGACGCGGACACCCACGAGGCGCTGCTGTGCGTGCAGTCCGGCAAGACATTGGACGACCCGAACCGGTTCAAGTTCGACGCGCGGGATTTTTACCTCAAGTCGCCCACAGAAATGCGAGCGCTGTGGGACGGCAAGTACGGGTTGCGCGAAGCCTGCGACAACACCCTGCTGATCGCCGAGCGCTGCTCGGTCACCTTCGACGAGTCCGCCTCGTACATGCCGCGGTTCCCGGTGCCGGCGGGAGAGAGCGAGCAGACCTGGTTCGTCAAGGAAGTGGCCCGCGGCCTGGCCGGACGGTTCCCCGGCGGCATCCCGCCGGAGGTGCAGAAGCAGGCCGATTTCGAGGTCGGCGTCATCACGGCGATGAACTTCCCCGGCTATTTCCTGGTGGTTGCCGACTTCATCAACTGGGCCAAGGACAACGGCATCAGGGTCGGTCCTGGGCGTGGGTCCGGCGCCGGCTCGATGGTCGCCTACGCGATGCGGATCACCGACCTGAACCCGCTGCAACACGGGCTGATCTTCGAGCGGTTCCTGAACCCGGACCGCGTGTCGATGCCCGACTTCGACGTCGACTTCGACGAGCGCCGGCGCGGCGACGTGATCCGGTACGTCACCGAGAAGTACGGCGACGACCGGGTGGCGCAGATCGTCACCTACGGCACCATCAAGGCCAAGCAGGCCGTCAAGGATGCCGCCCGGGTGCTGGGCATGCCGTTCTCGGTGGGCGACCGGATCACCAAGGTGATGCCGCCGCCGGTGATGGGCAAGGACGTGTCGCTGGTCAAGATGTTCGACCCGGCGGACCCCCGCTACTCCGAGGGCAGCGAGTTCCGCACCCTGGCCGAGACCGACCCCGACGTCAAGGTCGTGGTGGAGCGGGCCAAAGGCCTGGAAGGCCTGAAGCGGCAGTGGGGGGTGCACGCCGCCGGCGTCATCATGTCCTCCGCACCGCTGCTCGACCTGATCCCGATCATGAAGCGGGAACAGGACGGGGCGATCATCACCCAGTTCGACTACCCGACCTGCGAGAAGCTCGGGTTGATCAAGATGGACTTCCTGGGGCTGCGCAACCTCACCATCCTGGACGACGCGGTCGAGAACGTGCAGGCCAACCGCGCCACCGCCATCGTGCTGGAGGACCTTCCGCTCGACGACGCCAAGGCCTACGACTTGCTGGCCCGCGGCGACACCCTGGGCGTCTTCCAGCTCGACGGCGGCCCGATGCGCGCGCTGCTCCGCTCGATGAAGCCGGACAATTTCGAGGACATCTCCGCCGTCATCGCGCTGTACCGGCCCGGCCCCATGGGCGCGAATGCGCACAACGACTACGCCGACCGCAAGAACAACCGGAAACCGGCCACCCCGATTCATCCTGAACTCGCCGAGCCGTTGGCCGAGATCCTCGGCGACACCTACGGTCTCATCGTTTATCAGGAACAGGTCATGGCGATCGCGCAGCACGTCGCCGGCTATTCCCTCGGTCAGGCGGACCTGCTGCGCCGGGCCATGGGCAAGAAGAAGAAGTCCGAACTGGACGCCCAGTACGAAAGATTCTCCTCGGGAATGGCCGAGCGGAATTTCTCACCGGCCGCGATCAAGGCCCTCTGGGACATCCTGCTGCCGTTCTCCGACTATGCCTTCAACAAGGCGCATTCCGCGGCGTACGGCATGCTGTCGTACTGGACCGCCTACCTCAAGGCCAACTACCCGGCCGAGTACATGGCCGCCCTGCTGACCAGCGTCGGTGACGACAAGGACAAGATGGCGATCTACCTGGCCGAATGCCGGGCGATGGGGATCACCGTGCTGCCGCCGGACGTCAACGCCTCGGAAAAGAATTTCGCCCCGGTCGGCACGGATATCCGTTTCGGCCTGTCCGCGGTGCGCAATGTGGGCACCGGAGTGGTCGCGTCCATCGTCACCAGCCGCCGGGACAAGGGCGATTACACCGATTTCTACGATTTCCTGGAAAAGGTCGACGCGGTGGCCTGCAACAAGAAGGTCGTCGAGTCGTTGATCAAGGCGGGCGCGTTCGATTCCCTCGGGCATCCGCGCAAGGGCCTGCTGATGGAGCATTCCAGGGCCATCGACGAGGTACTCGGGCTCAAACGCGCCGAGGCCGCGGGTCAGTTCGATCTCTTCGGCGAGATGACGCAGGACGAGAAGGGCAGCTCGTTCCGCGGGAACATCCCGGACACCGAATGGGACACCAAGCTGCGACTGGGTTTCGAGCGGGAAATGCTGGGGTTGTACGTGTCCGGCCACCCGCTGTCCGGGGTGGAGCACGTGCTGTCCGCGCATTCGGACGCGTCCGTTC
>JBBQJM010000197.1:0-7508 GCA_038325895.1 Mycobacteriales bacterium | reverse complement strand
CAGCATCTCCTCCACGAGATCCAGGAACAGGTCGACAACCCCGACGAAACCGACGATGTGCTCCGCCTCGGCCTACACCGCCTGGCCATCACCCAATTCCCCCGACTCCGCTCGCTCGCCACCATCATCGCCGCCTACGACGGAGCAACCGAACTCGATGAAGGACTCAGCATCGTGATCGCCGGACTACGGAGCCAACTCCGCAGCCCCGAACGACCAACCTGACACCCACCGCCGATCCCTCGGCACACGGCCCGCACTTGTCAGCGATTGACAACGCCTCAGCGCCCGAAAGGCGCGCCCGTCCATCTCCTGGCAGCGTCGTGGCCGACATGTGTCGCGCACACGTAGGTCGTGAAAGAAGCGATCTGTAGAGGAGCTTTCGCGGGCCGAGTTCCGCCCAGCCAGACAGGACTGGTGTCGATGCACACCAAAGTCACCACGACCGCGGCAACCGACGTGCCGGCCGACTACATGGCCACGCAGGGCAGCGGAACAGCAGGAACCGGGAACACCGTCCCGGTGATCGTGTTCCACGGCGACCGGGACACCACTACCGCCCCGGTGAACGCCGAGAAGATCTTCGCCGCAGGACTATCCGTCCTGTCCCAGCGGGAACCAGCGGTTGACCGGCCCGCCGTGGTGACCATCCGAGCCGACGCGGGTGTCCGCCCGTACACCCGCTCGGCGAGCGCACCCAACCTCTCGCGGCGGCGGAGCGGTGGACCGGTCGACCCAGCCGGTAGTACCACACCCGTGGACACGTCGAGACAGTCGATTCGTGCGGCGACGCGGCCCGTCGTCGGCAGGCCGGGTGTGTGCTCGGGCGTCAACGTTCGATTGTTCACCAGGCACCATCAGCGGGCTGCAAATGATCTGGGTCGTCCGGCCGGGTCATCGGTCCCCGGCGAGGTCCTCGAGTTTGCGCCTGTCCGACCAAGCCCGTCCACGGCATAAGTCACAGTGGATCAGTGAACTAGCGACGCACGGTCCCAACCCAGGAAGCTGGACTCTCATGACATCAGCACCCGGCCAACCCGAGGATCATCCGCGGGCCAAGACCCGCGAGGACACTCCGGACAACCCCAAGGACCCGGTGGCCGGCACCACCGGGAACCCGACCGGTGAGGAACAGGTCGCCGAGAACGAGGATCGAGACCCGGTCGGCTGACTGGCTGTGCCACTGAGTGTTCTACCCTAGAAGTTCGTGCCCAACTCCCGAGACGAGATAAGGTCGCGCACCGTGGGTAACGAAAGAGACGAACAGCAGCGCGGACGTGACAGCAAAGGTCAACCCCTGCCGGCGGGTGCGGCGCGGCAGTTCAGTGAACTCGCCCGCTCGTTGCAGGCAGAACCGAACCTCGATCAGACACTACGCAGCATCGTCAGTGCGGCCGTGGCGAATGTTGATGGTGCCGACCTCGCCGGCATCACCCTGGTCAACAGGAAAGGGGAACTGAACACCCCGGCGGCCACCGATGAATTGGCGAGGGAAATTGACCGGGTGCAGTACGAGGTCCGGCAGGGCCCGTGCCTGAGTGCCGCGTGGGAGCGGCTCACCATGCTGGCAAACGACCTGCGAACCGAAACCCGGTGGCCGAGCTTCGCCCGCCGCGCCGCCGACCTTGGTGTGCTGGCGATGCTGTCGTTCCAGCTCTACGTACGGAATGAGGAAATGGGTTCCCTGAACCTGTATTCCCGGACAGCGGGCGCGTTCACCGGCGAAGACGAGAACACCGGGCTGCTGTTCGCCAGCCACGCCGCGGTCGCTCTGGTGGGTGCCCAACACGAACACAACTTGATAGCGGCCCTGGTCGGCCGGGACATCATCGGTCAAGCCAAAGGCATCCTGATGGAGCGCTACCAGATCCACGAAATGGCAGCATTCGCCGTGCTGGCCCGGACCTCCCAGTACAACAACCGCAAACTCCGCGACATCGCCGAAACCCTCGCTACCACTGGCACTATCGAGCTGACCGCCAGCGTCTGACATCCAGTAGGAGATTCCACTCGCATCAGGCGGATCGTGGGGGTACGGCTTCAGGGTTCAGCAATCCTCTGGCGGTCGACGGCGCCGTGAATGCGTCCCCTCCGCGTCCTCACCCACGCCGAGCTCGTCCTTAACCCCCTTAGCACACCCTTAGCCCTGATGCATCGTCGAAAAAAGTGCGCGGCCGGATCGAAGCGCGGAATGCCCATGCTGGGCAGGGAGATCGGACATCTCTACTGTCTGATCGGCTGTCACGACGCCATGCCGCGGATGCGATCATCTCAGGGTGTTCCGGTGCCCCGGTGCCACGGCGGTGTTCGATGAGCGGAATCTGAAGTTGCATGCCGGGTTTGGTCCAGGCGGTCAGCTGGGTCCCGGGCTGAGCTGCCCGCGCGCTTCGAGCAGGAGTCTTCCCGGTCCCGGACGGTCCGCGACGACGAGGTCTTCCTTGCGGTGCACTCATTACAGGGTTCGTAGGGCCTGCTCCGTGGGTGCCGGGATGGACGAGGCTTCGGGTTTCCAGGCGTGAGGCCCAACCACGTGACGAAACGCACGTAACAGGCCGACACCGTTTGATCTGCCGCGCAAAGGGCATCGATAGGACAGTCACCACCTCACCGCACGAGTCGAATCTCGCCGAACGTCGATTCCACCCGGGGCCACGGAAGCCCCATCATCTCAGTCGGACACGGTTCCGCGCCCACCCACGGGTGCAGGCCTCCTCGCCGGCCAGAAAGGCTCGACATGTCTACCCATACCACCCGACGAGGCTTCGGGCGGTTCCTCCCCCGCGCCCTGCGTCAGCTGCTGATCACCCCCCGAAACACCGACGCCGGGGCCCGCGACCGGACCAGTGAACAGCTGAACAATCAACGCCCATGGTTGAAGCATGGTCAGCCTCGGGCAGTCGTCGAGAACTGTCCCGGTCCGATCGCCAGGCAGCTGCGGTCAGCAGATGACCGTGTCGACGACCTTCTTCAACGCGCCGGGCTGCGCCGACCCGGGCCGTCCTCCACACCATCATCCAAGCCTCGATTCGCGTTCGTCGGCCGTGGCACTGATTCACCTGTCGACACATCACCGAATCTGGAGGTATGAGCGGTTGGTGGGGCGGTGTACCACACCCGGATTGCGTTGCATCCCCGAGACGGGTTGTCGCCTCGTTCAGCGGTAGGGGTGCGGGCCGCCTACGTGGTGAGGTTCCCGATCTGCGACTCGTAGCGCATCACGGGACCCTCGGCTGGATGCACCGGATTGCCTTGCGGCAGTCAGCCGCATTTGCGTCGTAGACCGCCTCGTGGGACACCTCGCCCAGATCCTCAGCGCGACAACGATGATCGAGTCGGTGTCGGCGTTCGGATGCTTGGACACCGCGACCCGGGAACGCGCCACGTGCAGATCAACCCTGCGCAATCTGCTCAACGTCCAAGAGTCTTGGACACCCTCCGAGTCCCGGCCATTTCTGGAATCAATCAAGAACCTAGGCCGCAGTCTTCGATCTGATCTTCCAGGAACGCGCGCAATGCGACCGGCCTCGACGCCAAAGGTGTTGGTCTACGCAGAGAACCGAGACTGAGGCGCTCTCACAGCGGACTAATCGTGAGTCGGGGGCGGCGTTCGCGATTCCGGTGGATGCGATCATCGTCTCGATCCTCGGAATGATCATCACCAGTTTCGCGGAAGGTCCCGCGGGCGCCGACCTGGCGCGCGAGTCTCGAACTACTGGCCGAGTCCGCATCGGCCAGGGCTGTCGCTGGTCCTCCTGCTACCAAATCGTTCTCCTCGGGTTCGGCAGCGCTGACATCTTTGCGTTCGCCGTTCGACCAGGCATTCGCCGCACCCTTACCAGGCGTTCCTGCTGCGCACCGTGCTCGACCCTGCAGAGCTGTTGTCTCGCAATCGGCAAGCCCGAAGCACGGCTCAAAAGAGGTCCGTCAGCACGTGTTTCAGAGTGAGTGGCAGGTCCTGGAGCGAGGCAGGCACCGCCGCCATTTCGAGGCCCAGTTCCGGGAGTGGATGGCGGTCGTCAAGCAACCCAAACTCGGGTGCCTTACGTGGATCTGGTTCAAAGCCGGTTCAGCTCGCGAAGTCCCGAACTGACCACACCAAAAGCAGCAGCCGCCGACGATGCCCTGACCAGAGAACTGCCCCGAGTATCGACGACGGCGCCTAGTTCTTCGAGATCAGTCGCCCAAAACATCCTTGGCGGCGTCCTTGACACTGTCCCCGGCCTGCTTGACGTCGGCCTTGGCCTGCTCGGCCTCGCCACGAGCCTCGAGGTCCTCGTTGCCGGTGACCTTCCCGGTGACCTCCTTGACCTTGCCGACTGCTTCCTCGCCCGCGTGCTTGATCTTGTCGCCCATGCTCATGACTTGATCCCTTCTGTGGTGTCTGTCAGGCACCCGTTCCCAATCTAGGCTTCGGACAGAGTCAGAGCGCGGTGCACGCACGTGTTCATCGTCTCCATCGGCAAGGGTCCTCAGGCCGGTGTTCGGGCTGGGGCACGTGGTGGCCGCGATCGAGCTCGCCGTCGAGTTCCCCGTGCCGGTGGGCTGTGGTCAGGCCCGCACCATGACCGCGTAGGACCCGACGCCCAGCAGCCGGGCTGCGTCGATCGGTCCCCGCTCGAGTAGCAGCGCGGCGAGTCTGCCAATGGTGGGGTCGAAATCGACGTCGAGCACGGTGCCGAGCTGAACCCCAGAGGTCGTCAGCACCCGCTTGTGCCTCAGGGTGTGCGGCTTGCCCGCTAGCTCGGCCAGATACGGGTCCGGTTCCACGACCGCAGCGGCGCTGGGCACCGTCACCGCGTCGACACCGAAGGCGATGATGTTCGGCCATGGCAACGCATTGCCCTGGGACTGGGTTTTGGACAGGATCAACGCGACGACCCCCGGCAGCCGCGGATCCACCACAAAGTCGCTGACCCTGCCGACCGTCGACGCGGTGTCCGTGCTGACCACCGAGCGGCCCAACGCTTCGGAGATGAGCATCAACGCTGTCCTCTCAGGTAGGCCCGGAAATCATCGACCGCGGCTCCGAACCCGGCCAGGTCGTGAGTGACGAACTCTCGGGCCGCGGCCGGCACCATCAGATACTCACCGGACGCGGACATGGTGTCGGGCAACGGGATCAGCATCCGGTTCGTCCCCCGGCCCGCGCCCTCGGCCGGGTCGATCTCATATCCGACCACGTCGGCCTGCCCGCCGCCGCCATCAGCGACCTCGATGACGACGTCGACGACGACGCCCAGCGCGGCGCCGTCGTCGGTCAGCACCTGCGAGCCAAGGATGTCACCGGCCGACGGCCCGCCGGACTGCATCGCGGCGAGCAAGGACTCGGTCGGGGTGAGCGCGCCTTCGTCCCGGATGACGACCGCGTCGGGACCCAGACCCACCACACTCTCCCAGGGCAGCGCGGTCTTCAACGGCCCGGAGAACAGGCCGCGCCCGTTGAGGGTGAACCCGCCGACCTGGCCACCGTGTGCGGCGTACATGACGTCCTTGACCTGCGCGATGTCCTCGCCGGCGAAGGTGACGACCGGGAGTTTGTTGATCTCGCTGGACCGCAGCAAAATGCTCACCTGGCGTCATCGTTCTCGTTGCGGTCATTGATGATGACCCCGCCGGTGCGGCGGCGGGCCTGGATCGCGAGGACTCCACCGATCACCACCACAATGACGATCACCACAATGACCAACCACACCCACCACTGCACCGCGTTCCTCCTCGGTTTCGGCCGGGAGCGGCACCGCCCAGGCCCGGGTCAGGACTACCCCGACAATAGTCGTGCCACGGGCAGGCACCGGCGCTCCTCGGTTGTAGGGGCGGTTGACCGCAGCGGTGATCAGCGGTCCAACGGTCTGTCGCTGACTGGCCGAAACCGGCGCCGACGGGGTTCACCCCGCGACCTGACCGTCGCCGGCCGCTCCCACTGCGCGCGCTGGCCGGCTGTCGGCGCGAGCCCAGACTATGCAAGTTGCCCCGGAAACCACCTCAACCCCGCTGAACAGAGCATTCTTGACATCGACGAGTTGAGATCTGGTCGGCGCCAGGGCGGGGCGACCGTTCCCGCTGTCAGTGGTGCGACCGTAAGCAGCCGAGGCGCACCTGGGCGAAGAGGAGCTCCACGATGTGCCTCACCCTGCGCAACGCGGTCGCAGTGCTCGACCATCAGGACGGGCGGTCACCGGCCCCCGGGTACACCCGAACCCGCCACCACATCGGTCACCTCGACCCTGGTGACTGGTGGTTCCCCGGACCGGACCTGCTGCCGCACACCGTCACCGGGGTGCACCGCCGGGACGGCCGGATCCTGCTCACCGATCAATACGGCAGCAGCTACCCCCATACCGGTGACGCCGTCGTCCCCACCGCGGTGCCCGACCGCAGGATCTTCACACCCGGAGCCGCAGCGCGGGGCGTGACGAGTCGGCCACCCGAGGGCGCGTCGATCGCCGGCCGCGAGCGGGGCTGATCCGCTCGAACTTCAGACCAAGCTGGATCTGGCAGCAGCGGTGCTCGGACTCGCTCGATGCGTGGACGAAGCGTGATACCCGCGACACAGGAGCTGCGCCGAATGCTGGCGACGGGTCAGCGCGGCGCGGCTCAGGAGCGGACGGCCACCGAGGCAATCCGGACGTGGCTGAATTGCCGAGGATCCATTGCGCCCCCACCACAGGAAATCGGACCGATCCTGCTGGCCTGCGGTCCCCGCGACCGGGACACGGTAGGTCCTGAGTCCCTGGCGCTGCTACTGCGGTTCCAACGCTGGCCCTGCCTGCTAGCCTGCGGCTAGCCGCTAGCTGGGTGCTCGGTCTCGACGTTCACCCTGACGATCGCCACGCAGGCGGCCGACGCGGCGTGTGTCGTCGTCATGTCCACCGAAGGCCGCGGGTTGCCGCAAGCCGTTGCCGCACTCCTGGCCGTTGACGCCCTGGGTCTACCGGTGTTCCTCGCGGGCAACGCCTTCGCAACCGGAACACAGCCGGCGGCAGCTGCCAAGGCGATATCTGGGCACCCGAATGGGGGGTGCTTGCGCTCAGCTCATCGAGACGCTGGCACCGGCGGTGCAACGCCGTTCAGCTGCCATTCACAGTCCTGGATCCGAGCTGGGTTAGGTGCGGCGGATGGCGTCGCGGACGGCGCACCACATCGATGTCTTGGCCTGCAGCGCGACACGACGAAATGATCACCCGGGTGGCCCGCGGGTGCCACCAAGAATCCCAGCCCTGCGTTGTCAGCCGGCAGGTCATCAAACAGACCGACTTGGTCGCTGTCCGTATGCCGACCGCAAACAGGGCAGGCGGTTTCGTCTCAACGCCCCGGCGAACCAGCCAGTAATTGCCACACCGTGCCGGCGATCATCAAGCTGCACAGCCTCAACCCCCGCGCAGCATGATCAACTTACGCTACGCGGCATTGCGGCTTGACGTGTCCGCGCGAAGCTTCGCGGCGACCCTGATCAACAGGGGGATCCGCAGAATCATGTCACGGACTTGGCCGTCCCCGAGACGAACAAA
>JBBQJM010000196.1:0-7509 GCA_038325895.1 Mycobacteriales bacterium | reverse complement strand
GCGGCGCCGCCACCCCCCGCACCCCCGCCACCCCCCGCACCCCCGCCGCCCCCTGCCGCGCCGCCCCCGGACGACACCTCGACCGACGACCTGGTCGGGCAGCTCACCCAGCTCGGCAAGCTGCGGGACGCCGGTGTGCTGTCCCCGGACGAGTTCGCTGCGGCGAAGACGAAGTTGCTCGGCGGCTGACCATACGGGGTTCACTGGTCAGCAGAGTTGCAGCGCCGTCATCCGCCACCGCCCGTCGACCCCCTGGATCCGGAACGCCAAGGCACGCACCCGCTCTGCACGTCGGTAGGCGACACTCACCTCTGCGACCCCGTCGGCGGGTTCGCACACCCGCACCGAGATGAGATGCGGCAACGCCGTGGACGGAAACGACGGCCGATCGGCCAGTCCGGCGTAGACGTCCGGCGCGCAATGTACGCGCAGCTGTCCGAGGGGTCGGCGTCCGGACAGCACCTCGATGACGGCGCGCGCGAGTACCGACGCGCTGCGGTCCGCGGAGGGAAGGTCGGCGGTCGTGGTCAACCGCACTCCGATGTCGGCCTCTTCCGACCAGGGCGGTACGCCGGCCGAATGAACGAACGGCGGCGCAGCGGCCGTCCTGCTCGTGACGCCGAGCGCGGTGCCACGAGCCGATGCGCTTGCGGCTGCGGGTCGCGTGGTGGGGGTGGCCGGCGGCGCCAGCGGTGCGATGGCGACCGAACGCACCGCTTGCCGAGCGGTCGGACGGGCCGCAGGACGGGGGACCGGCTGACCGGGCACCGCTCGGCGGGGGACCGGGCGGATCCCCGGCGGATGCTCGATCTCGTCGTCAAAGGGAGGTTCGCAATCGGGCACCCTGGCCAGGTAGGGAACCCCGGGTGACCGGGTGTCGTCGACGAGGAATTCGCCGCCGCGATCCTCCCGCACCCGCCAACCGTTGACCCGCTGATCGTCCAGACGCGGGGCGTGTCGACCGCTTTGCAGGGCGTCGCCCGCGACATCTGCCGCTACTGCTGCTGTCATCGTCATGGCCTCATCTCGGAGTGTCCGGGCAGCAGATGCTGGCCCGGGATGATCAGGTCGGGGTTCGCCCCGATCACGTCGACGTTGGCCGCATACCAAGCACGCCAGCCGGTGTCGATCTCCGCATCGGTGGCGCCGGACGGCAGGTGATGTGCCGCGATGGCCCACAATGTGTCGCCGGGTCGCACGGTCACCGACCCGTCGGCCCCCGCCGCTGTGCCGGTCGCGGGCGTGGCCGTGTCAGCGGCCGATCCCGGCGAGGGACTCACGGTTGGATCCGGCACAGCGCCGGGATCAGCCGTGATCGACGGCGCCGGCGGGGCGGGGACGGACGACGTGCGGCTGCCTTGGTCCGTGGTGGTGGGCCCTGGTGACGGGTTCACCGCGCTGTCGATCTCCGAGGGCGCAGGTGGGTCGCCGATCGGGCTGACCGCCGGGGGAGCCGTCGAGACCGGCGCCGCCGGGTCGACGCCGGGCTGCGGCGAGCTCTGATCGGGCGAGTCGGTGGGAATTGCGCTGGATGTCGGCTCGGCGGCGCTGTCGCCGGTTGCCGGCGCGGGTGTCTGCGTGCTGCCCGCAGCCGAATCGGGCCAATCGACATCCAGCAGCGGCGTCGTGGAGTCATCGGTGGTCGCGGCGACGGACGTCGACGCGACTTGTGCGACGCTGACAACCGTGGCGCCGGTCCCGTCCGGGGCGGCGCAACCCGCCGCGCCGGCGATGGCGGTCACCCCGACCGCGGCGATCACCAGCCGTCCGGCCGCAGCGGGAGCGATGCGCCGCAATGCTTTTCGGGCCGCGCGGCCACCGGTGCCGGGGAGCCGGCCAAGCCCGGCGATGATCACGATGGCGAGCGCCCAGAGCAGTAGCACCCAGACGATCAGACCCGCGGCCAGCAGCACGGCCTGCTCGGCGGTGTTCAGAAACCCGGCGGCGGCGTCCGGCGTCCGGACGCCTACCGCGGCCGCTCGGTCGCTGCCCTGGCCGACCCCCGTGATGGTGTCGACCACGATGGACACCAGATCGCCGGGTCCCGGCAGCGCCATGGCGAGCACGACGAGCGCCGCCAGGCTGCACAGCAACTTCGCCCAAGCGGCGCGCATGTCCTTGCTCAGGTCGTCGTGACCACACGTCATCTCCTGGTGCCAGTCGGCCGTCACCCGCCATGACCGCGAGCCGGAGAGAGGATTCGGTGAATCCTGCAGAACGTTGCGTTTGACATCGTTTGCCACAGGATGAAGTGAAAACGATGCAGCTAGCCGTTGTCAAGGCCAGATCGTCTCGTTCGGTGTCCACTGTGTCCACTCTGTCCACTCTGTCCACAGTGTCCACAGTGTCCACAGTGTTGACTGGGAAGGGCCGGGTTTGTCAGGGTGAGGCATGCGCTGGGATCGTTTGTTCTCCGACCTCGAGGCTCGCTTCGACGAGATCGCGGACTCGGAAGCGGTGGCGCAAATGCCCGACCGCCAGCGGGTCGCGGTGGGGGCGGTGGGACTCACCCAAAGGCTGGGCGGTTCGCTCGGTCAGCCGATCAGGGTGCGGGTCGCCGGTGGCACTGCTGTCGGCGGAGTGCTGTCCCGGGTGGGGCCGGATTGGGTGTTGCTCGGCGAGGGTCAGGGTCGCGACGTGCTGATCGCAACCCGCGCGATAGCGCTGGTCGAAGGGTTGACCGCGGCCACCGCGCTACCTCTGTCCCCGGTGACCCTCCGGCTCGATCTGCGGCACGCCGTCCGCGGCCTGGCGCGGGACAGGTCCCCGGTGGTGGTGCTGGTCGGCGGTAGCGCCCCCAGTGGCTCGGCCGGTGCCGCTGAATCGGGGACCGCGCTGTCCGGCACCGAGATCACCGGCACCATCGACCGGGTCGGCGCCGACTTCGCCGAGATCGCCGTCCATGCCGCGTGGGAGCCGCGCCGTGCGGCCACTGTCCGATCGGTGGTGCTGGTGCCGCTGGCCGCAATACTCACGATCAGGGCGCTGCCCCTCGGCTGACGCCAGTTGCGGACCGGACCGCCGGGCGGGCCCGCGCCCACGATGCTCTGGTTGGCTGCGCCGATCTCGTGCCACAGGGGCAACGCACCGGCGGCGTGAACATCGCTCCCAGCGGGTGAGCATCGAACCGTCAGTTCACGCGTCGCTCTGCAACGTGGTGGGCAATTCCGACAGGTGCGACACGGTCCGCTTGTAGGCCTGCTCGATGTACTCCTCGAGCTTGGACCGCTCGACCCGCCATTGATTGCGGCCACCGATCTGGATGCCCTGCAGGTCGCCGCTCCTAACCAGCGCGTACGTCTGTGACGCCGAGATGTTCAGGATCTCCGCGACATCGGCGAGCGTCAGGAATCGGTCCGTCGTCATCGCTGAGCGGTCCTTTCTGAGTGGGCTGCGGGCGAGGGGTGCAAGCTTAGCGTTCACCAGCACGATATTGATCGTTTTGACCGAGCTTGCGCCATGATGATGTAGTTTGCCACGAGAGATTGTGACACCGGACGCGGCACGGCGACGTAGTTGTCCACCGAGTCGTTTCCACCGAGTCGTTTCCACCGATCGGTCCAAAGGCCCCCGCCGGCGGGGGCGGGCAGGAGGGTAATCCGTGGCTGGACCCCCAGTGCCAACCGTGCCGGCCGTGCCCTCCTCATCGTCCATGCCGCCGGCGCCAACGCCGCGGCGGATGTCGCGACCGCGGTGGCTCAACGTCAGGGTGATCGGCGGCATCCTTCTGGTGATCGCGGCCGTGGTGGTCGGTGCGCGGGTCATCGGAGGGAGCGCCCGCACCATCGGCGTCTGGGCGGCGGACCGCGACCTGGCGGCCGGAACAGTGCTGACCGCGGAAGACCTTTCCACCGCACAGGTCAATCTTGGCGACAACGCCGACCTGTACATGACCTCCGCCGCCGCATCGCCGATCGGACTCACCGTTGCGACGCCGCTGCGCGCCGGCGAATTGCTGGCCGCGTCCGCCGTCGACGAGCCCGCGTCCGGCCGGGTGGTGGCCGTCGGTGTCGAACCGAACAACATGCCGCCGGGCGTTGCTCACGGATCGGTCATCGACCTGTACCTGACGACGGCAGCGGCGGGCGCCGGCGCCCCGCCGACCACAGAGCGGATCGCCAAGGACATCACGGTGCAGTCCGTCGCCGCGCCGGCGACGGGCGGCCTGTCCGGCGCGACCTCCAACCGGTACCAGGTGTCGGTGCTGCTGCCGGCCGCGGCCGCCGACAAGCTGGTGCGCACGCTGCCTAACGGTGAGCCGATCTTGGTGCTGGTCAGCGGCGAGGGCGGATGAGCGCCGGCCTGCTCACCGCCGGCAGCGGCCAGAGCTGGGAGAACGATCTCGTCGCTGCGCTGGACCGGCCCGGATCGCCGATGACCGTCTTGCGGCGCTGTGTGGACATCGGCGACGTGCTGGCCGTTGCGACGACCGGGCAGGCGTCGGTGGCGATCGTGTCCGCCGACCTGCGCCGGTTGGACACCGAGGCGGTCAGCGCTCTGCGTGCGTCCGGGGTTGCGGTGGTCGGCGTGCACCCGGCGGGCGACGAACGGGCGCGCGTGCGGCTGGAACGGATCGGGATCACCACCCTGGTATCCGATGACGCCGGGTCGACGGCGCTGCTGGAGGCCGCGAGGACCGCCGTGGCCGACGTGGACGGCCGGCCCGCACCCGCCCCGGCCGGCGTCGTGTCCGATTCCCGCCGGGCCTTACCCCCTCGTACGGCCGCCCTGGGCGAGGAGGCGGCTTTCGCACCGCCGCCCAAGGGGCGGGTGGTGGCCGTGTGGGGGCCAACCGGTGCACCCGGCCGCACGACGGTCGCCACCGGCATCGCCACCGAGTCGGCGCGCGCCGGGATCCCCACGCTGCTGATCGATGCTGACGTGTACGGCGGTGTGGTGGCCAGCGCGTTCGGTCTGCTCGACGAGTCGCCAGGGTTGGCCGGGGCCTGCCGGTCGGCGGCCAATGGTCGGCTCGACATGGCTGGGATGACGACGCTGTGCTGGTCGCTGGGCGACGATCTCCGGCTGTTGACGGGGATCTCCAGGGCCGACCGCTGGCCGGAGCTACGCCCCTCCGCGATCCCAGCGGTGCTGGCCGTCGCGCGTGAGATGGCCCCGCTCACCGTCATCGACTGCGGGTTCTGCCTGGAGGCCGACGAGGAAATCACCTTCGACACCATGGCGCCGCGACGCAACGGCGCGACGCTGGCGCTGCTGGCCGAGGCCGACGTGGTGTTCGCCGTCGGCTCCGGCGACCCGCCGGGCATGGAACGCCTGATCCGGGCGCTGACCGAACTCGGCGAGGCGTTGCCCGGCGTCACCGCCCGGATCGTGCTGAACAGGTGCCGGTCCGGGGCGGCATCCGCTGACGAGGCGACCGACGCGGTCAAGCGCTTCGCCGGCGCGCAGGTGGCGGCGCAACTTCCGGAGGACCGCGGCGCGACCGACAAGGCATGGAGGCGTGGCCTCTCGCTGGCCGAGGTGGCGCCGGACTCGCCACTCACCCGCGGGCTGCGCAGCCTGGCTTCCTCGGTCGCGCCGGTCGTCGTACGCGCGTCGTCCTGATCGGTCGATCCGCTCGGCGGACGCTGGTGTCAGACTGACCGCGACCCGACCCGACCCGGCAAAACCCAGCCCCGACCAGCGAAAGGCACTCGCGGTGACGACTACCGATGCTCGCGCCGACCTCGTGTCGAGAAGGACGGCCTTCGAGGTTCCGGACGATGGCGAGGTGCAGTCCGTCGGTGGTCGCGGTCCTTTCGTCAGCAGCGTGCAATGGCGACGACCGGACGGCGGGACCGCGACCTGGGACTCCCGCAACGCGCGCAAGCGCGGCTACATCGAAGTGCTGGTGGACGGTGTGGTGCACCGGATCCGCACCCGCCCGGCGACGGCGATCCGGCTCATCCGCGTCAACGCGGTGGCCGGGGTGTCCTTCGCCATCGGCGGCGCGCTGTTCACCCTGGGTGCGGTGCTCGCGCAATGGTCGATGGCCTCGGCCAGCGCGATCGACATGGTGTTCCTGTGCGGCGGCTTCTTCTTCTCCACCGGCGGCTACGCCTCGATCGTGCAGGAGATCAACTCGCCGCGCAGTGTCGACGCCGACGGCTCGCTCGCCGAGACCCGCTGGCGGTGGTGGGCCTACGAACCCATGCGGCCGGGCTGGGTCTCGGCCTTCGTGTTGTTCGTGGGCACCCTGGCCTTCGCCATCAGCCTGGTCGACGTGTTCCTGTCCAGCCTGAGCACCAAGCAACAGGACCACCTGATCTGGGCCCCGGAGATGTTCGGCTGCGTGCTGTTCCTGGTCTCCGGACATGTGGCCATCGAGGAGATCTGCCACGGCAGGTTCCGGCTGATGCCGCGGTCGCTGGGCTGGTGGGTGGTCGCGGTCAATCAGCTCGGGTCGATCCTGTTCTTCGTGTCCGGGCTGGCCGCCTACGTCCGGCCGGCGACCGACGAGGTGATCAACACCGACGTGATGAACTGGGGCACCGCGCTCGGCGCTTTCTGCTTCAGCGTGGCGGGTATCGCGCAGCTGTTCGAGCGCCCCGAGACCCCCGAGAAGCCGTCGCCGGCGGTCAATGCAGGCCGGCCGGCGGACTCCCGGAAAGCCGCCTGAATACCCGCCGGCGGGTGTCGTGCGGTCGGGACCGGTCCGCGGGGCGTGGGAGTCGTCGGGCTGTGTCACGATGACTGGATGACCGACCGGCTCTCCGCGACGGATGCCGCGTTCCTGTATGCCGAAGACGCCGGTAGCCCCATGCACGTCGGCGGGGTGGTGATTCTCGGACCCGACGGCCCGGACGGCGCCGAATTCCAGTACTCGGACATCGTTGATCTCATCGAGTCCAGGTTGTCGCTGGTGCCGCGGTACCGGCAGAAGGTGCGGTTCGTCCCCGGCCGGCTGGCCCGCCCGGTGTGGGTCGACGACGAGGACTTCGACCTGACCTACCACGTCCGTCGGTCCGCGTTGCCCAGGCCGGGCACCGACCTGGAGCTGGACGAGCTCGTCGGGCGGCTGATCTCGCGCCCGCTGGACCGCACCCGGCCGCTCTGGGAGGTCTACGTCATCGAAGGACTGACCGGCGGTCGGGTCGCCCTGGTGAACAAGACCCACCACGCCATGGTCGACCGGATCGGCGCCGTCGACGTCGCCGCGGCCATCCTGGACGTCAACCGGCGGCCGCGCGACCTGCCGGATCAGCCGTGGATCCCCAGCCCGGAGCCCAGTGAGATCGACCTGGTGGTGGACGCTGTCGCCGACCTGACCACCAGGCCCAGCGAGGTGATCGACGTGGTGCGGTCTGCCGCGACGGACGTCCGCGAGGCCGTCACCAAGTTGGCCGGCACCGCGGGGAACATCCTGCGCGTGGTGTGGCGGACGGTGAATCCAGCGCCCCGATCCTTGCTGAACGACGCCAAGAGCGGGCAGCGCCGATTCGCCACGGTGCGGTTGGACCTGCAGGACTTCAAGAAGATCCGGCGCGCCCACGGCGGTTCGGTCAACGA
>JBBQJM010000195.1:0-7539 GCA_038325895.1 Mycobacteriales bacterium | reverse complement strand
GGCGACGATCATCACCGGTTCCCGCAGATCATCGATCTGCGGTTGTTCCAGGTGCAGCTCGTACAGCTCGCCCGGGTCCGCGGTCATGGTGTCCGTCCTGGTTGTCGGTCGTTGGTACTCGTGACCCCATGGTCACCCGCTCCCTGTCAGGCGGCAACGTCGGGTGGCCTTTGCTGATTCCTGGACGGTGATTCCCGTTCGGCGCTCAGCTGAACACGATCGTCCGTCCGCCGTCCTGCAGAACCCGATTCTGCAGGTGATAGGTCAGGCCGCGGGCCAGCACCGCCTTCTCGATGGCCCGGCCACGCCGCACCATGTCCGACGGGGAATCGCCGTGGTCGACCCGGATCACGTCCTGGTCGATGATCGGGCCGGCGTCGAGTTCGGCCGTGACGTAGTGGCAGGTCGCGCCGATGATCTTGACGCCGCGCGCATAGGCCTGGTGGTAGGGCCGGGCACCGCGGAACGATGGCAGGAACCCGTGGTGGATGTTGATCAGCCGGCCCGCCCACGCGTCGCACAGCTCGTGCGGGATCACCTGCATGTACCTGGCCAGCACGATCGCGTCCGGTTGATGGGACTCCACCACGGCCCGGATCTGCTCGAAGGCGGCGGCCTTGCCGGCCGCGTCCTTGGGCACCGAAATCTGCCGGAACGGCAGGCCGAACATGCGCGCGACCGGGCCGAGGTCCGGGTGGTTGCCGATCACCACCCCGATGTCCGCGGCCAGTTCGCCGGAGTGCCAGCGCGCCAGCAGCTCGTACAGGCAGTGGCCTTCCTTGGAGACCAGCAGCACGACAGTCTTCCGGTCGGCGCTGTCGGCGACCTGCCAGTGGTCCGCCGCGAGCGCGCCGGCCACCTCACCGAACTGACGACGCAGCTCGTCGATCCCGAAGTCCACCGAGTCGGCGCGGATCTCCTGCCGGGTGAAGAACCGGCCGGACTCGTCATCGGAGTGGTAGGCGGCCTCGGTGATCCAGCCGCCGATATCGGCCAGGAACGTGGTGATGCGGGCGACGATGCCGGTGCGGTCGGGACAGCTCAGCGTCAGCACGAAGCGATGATCGTCACCCACAGCAGTCATCGTTTCACGGCGTCATGGTGTCACGGCGTTTTGGTGTCACGGCAGCTTGGTGTCACGGCAGCCTCGGTCGCTGCAGCCTCGGTCGCTGCACGCACCTGAGACCTGCGACCTTGCGGCAGCCGTCAGCCCCCGAGCCGGGTCTTGGTGAACTCCTCCTCGTTCCGGAACAGCTTCCCGACCTGCTCGACGACGACCGCCTCGATCTTGGACCCGAACATCGGGATCGGTACGACGGCCTCGCCGTCCACGGTGATCTTCGAACCGTCACCGTCCGGAAGCAGCGTCATGGTCCCCTTCAGCGAAGCCGGAGCGCCCTTGACGAAGACCGAGAACTGCGCCGAGTAGCCGTCACCGTCGGAGTGCCAGTCCTCGATGCGCTCGGTGGCCGGGTCGCCGGGGATCATCGCGGCCACCATCGACGGCAAGACCGATGACGGGATGCTCTGCCGGGTGACGATCTTCACCGCGTCGTCGGTGGCGTCCACGCTGACCACCGTCGAGTCGAGACCGCCGGCATCATGCAGCCGTGACTCGATGAAGGCGTGGTCGCCGAACCGCGCGAAAACCTGCGCCGCGGGCGCGTCGTAGTGCTGGGAGATGTTGAGCTTGGTGGGCACCGTCGGCACTCCTGGTTGTTGTTCGCTCTTCGGCACGGGTGACTGGTGGGGTGGCTGGTAGCGGTCTGATCCGGGCCGGCGCCCGGGCAGCCGGGCCGGCGGTCCGGACCGTCGGCCCGTCGATCATCACCGGACCACGCTCCGTCCGCAACCTCCCCGTTCGAGTGGGCCTTGGCCGCCTCCCTGCCGGGTCGTCCGGCAAACGTTACGGTCGTCACGTTCGGGTCGATGCGGATCCTGGTTCTCGGTTGTCCGGGGTGCGGTGGCGTCGATTGCTGTGTCGCACCATTCAGCAGCAGATCAGTGACATGAGGAGCAAATGCCAGTGGCCAGTCATCCACTCGATTCCCTGAGCACAGAGGAGTTCCGGCGCACCACGGCCGCGTTACGGGCCGGCGGCCAGCTGACGCCGACGCGGCGGTTCGCGTCGATCGCCTTGGACGAACCCGCCAAGGCGACGGTGCTGGCCTGGAGTGATGGCGACCCGATCGAGCGCCGGTCGTTGAGCGTGCTGTGGGATCGGTCGGATAACAAGACCTATGAGGCCCTAGTGGAACTAGCCGGACTGCCTGCCGACGGAGACACCGTGGTCTCGTTCGATCACATCCCGGGCGTGACGCCGAACTTCACCCCCGACGAGTGGCACGACTGCGAGGTCGCCCTCAAGCAGGAGCCGCGGGTGGTCGAAGCACTGGCCGAGCGCGGGCTCACGAACCTCGACCTGGTGCTGATCGACGTGTGGACCTACGGGCACGCGGTGATGCCGGAGCAGTGGCGCGATCGCCGGCTGGGCTGGGCGGACGTCTGGGTGCGGTCCAGCCCGACCGGCAACCCGTACGCGAACCCGGTGTCCGGGCTGAAGTTCATCGTCGACATGAACACCATGGAGCTACTGGACATCGACCGCGCACCGGTCGTGCCACCGGCACCGGTGATGGGGGAGTACGAGCCGGACCTGGTGCCCGGCCAGACGCTGCGCAACGACATCAAGCCGCTGCACATCACTCAGCCCGACGGCCCGTCGTTCGAGATCGACGGCAACGTGATCCGTTGGCAGAACTGGAGTTTCCGGCTTGCCTTCAACTACCGCGAGGGCCCGGTGATCCACCAGGTCAGCTACAACGACCACGGCACCGAACGGGACATCGCGTACCGGATGTCCTTCGCCGAGATGATCGTGCCCTACCGGGACGCCAGCTTCGACCACTACCGCCGCACGGCCTACGACATCGGCGAGTGGGGACTGGGCTACATGACCACCTCGCTCGAGCTGGGCTGCGATTGTCTGGGTGAGATCCGTTATGTGGATGCCACTCTCACCGACAGCCTGGGTGAGCCGTTCGACATCAAGAACGCCATCTGCCTGCACGAGGAAGACAACGCCGTGCTGTGGAAGCACATCGACTCGATCAACGGTCGGGCCGAGGTGCGGCGGCAGCGCCGCATGGTGGTGTCCATCCACGCCACCGTGGCCAACTACGAGTACCTGGTCTACTGGCGCTTCTACCAGGACGGCAACATCGAGTGCGAGGTGCGCGCGACCGGGATCATGGTCACCACCCCGTACGAAGAGGGGACCGATGCGCCCCGCACCGGGACGGTGGTGGACCAGCGCACCTACGCCCCGTATCACCAGCATTTCCTGGTCGCCCGGCTCGACATGGACATCGACGGCCGGACCAATACCGTCGTCGAGGTCGACTCACAGGCCGAGCCGATCGGCCCGGCCAACCCGTACGGGCTCGCGCTGACCACCAAGGCGACCCCGATCGCGTCGGAGTCCGAATCCGCCCGCGACTTCAACTGGGAGACCCAGCGCGGCTGGAAGGTGGTCAACCCGGAGAAGCTGAACGGGCTGGGCACGCCGGTGTCCTACAAGCTGGTGCCCGGCGCGGCGTTCCCGGTGATGATGGACCCGTCGTCCCCGCAGTACTTGCGGGCGCCGGTGATGGGCCACACCTTGTGGGTGACCCGGCATCACGACGACGAGAAGTGGCCCGCTGGAACGTATCCCACGCAAAGCGCGACGGACGACGGGCTGACCAGGTGGATCGCCGATGACGAGCCGCTGCTGTCCACCGACGTCGTGCTCTGGTACGTCTTCGGCATCCACCACATCACCCGGCCGGAGGAGTGGCCGATCATGGCGGTGGACGCGGTGTCGTTCTGGCTCAAGCCGTTCGGCTTCTTCGACCGCAACCCGTCGCTGGACGTGCCGCCGCAGCCGGCGCACGGTCGGGCCGTGGTGGAAGGTGCATTTGAACACGCCACCGGGCACGGCACCGCCTGCGACGGCCCGAGTTGCCACTGATCGGCTGACCCGGATCCCGCTCGATACAGTTCGTTCGGGGGCTGCCCGGCCCCGATCAGTGGGGCCGGGCCAGGATCTCGCCGTGCGGGACCAGGAACCAGCCGTCGTCGGCGGCGGCCCACTCCTGCCAGGCAAGTCTCATCTCTTGCAGATCGTCCCTACTGGCCCGGCCGCTGCTGACCGCCTGGTCGGCCAGGGCCGACTGCACGATCCGGTCCGCCCACATCCCGCCCCACCAGCCACGGTCGGCCGGCGTCGCGTAGCACCAGACGCCGGCCGAGGCTGTGGTGTCGGCCAACCCGGCGGCATGGGCCCAGGCCAGCAGCCGGCGTCCGGCGTCCGGCTCGGCGTTGTTGTCCCGGGCGCAGGCGCGGTACAGATCGAGCCACCCGTCCAACCGCGGGTCTGCCGGCCACCAGGTGAAGGCCGCGTGGTCGGCGTCCCGGGCGGCGATGACACCGCCCGGCCGGCACACCCTGGCCATCTCGCGCAGGGCCGCGACCGGGTCGGTCAGGTGCTGCAGCACCTGATGGGCGTGCACCACGTCGACGCTCGCGTCGGCCAGGTCGAGCGCGTAGACGTCACCGACCTCGAAGGTCGGGGTATGGACGCCGGCGTCGACGGCCGCGGCTCGCGCCGCGGCTCGTGCCTGTCGGAGTGGCTCCTCGGCACGGTCGATCCCGATCACCCGCCCAGGGGCGACCCGGGTGGCCAGGTCGATCGTGATCGTGCCAGGGCCGCAACCGACGTCGAGCAGGTGCTGGCCGGGACGCAGGTGCGGGAGCAGGTATCCCGCGGAGTTCTCCGCGGTGCGCCAGCGGTGCGAACGGAGCACGCTCTCGGCGTGCCCGTGGGTATAGGTGTCCTCGACCCGGCTCACCGCGGCCTTCCCGTTCGACCCACTGTTACCCGCCGCCGCCCGCCCCCGACAGCACGGCGAACATGCCGGTGACGAGCAGTCCCAGGATCAGGAACATGATCGTCGTGGTGACCGGTCGCGGCGGCGGGGGCATGTTGGCCAGGCCGCCGACCGCAGCCAGCAGACCGGCGCAGATGCCCAGCGCCAGCCATGAAGTCAACAACGGACTCATCTCGCCGTCCTTTCACGACCTGCGGCCGGTCTCGGTGTTCACCTTAGGATCACGCCGACGATCAGCACAGCTGAAGCCGCCAATGACGCCCACGCCCGCACGTGGTTCCACCGGGTCCAGTCGCGCAGATAGCCGGTCCACTGCGCGACCGCCCCTGCGCTCGCGGGATCGAGCGCCCCCAGCGCAGTGTTGCGCGGCACGTGATATCCCGCCGTCAGCCCGAACGAGCCGATCAGATAGAGCAGCCCGCCGACCAGCAGCCATGCCGCAAACCCGTTCTCCCAGAGAAACAATGACCAGACCGCGACGGAAAGACACGCCGCGCCGGTCCCCATGAACAGCGCGAGGAACACCGGCGCGAGTGCCGCACGGTTGATGGCCTGCATGGCAGCGATGCCCTGCGGCGACGGGAGCCGGCCCAGTGCCTTCATCACCAGGGTGGAGAACGCGACGAACACCCCGCTGACCACCGCGCAGCCGAGCCCTGCGACAACGGTCAGCACGATCAGCAGTGCGCTCATCGTTGAGTCACCACAGGTACCCCCTGCCATTCGCCCGAGGCCACCGTGCGGGCATGGTCCCGGAAGTCCCGCGGCGCTCGGCCCAGTGCGCGGGTGATCCGGCGGCCGGTCTTGCCGGTGCCGCCGGTGATCAGGATGAGATGGTCGCTGTGTTGATGGTCGCTGTGTTGATGGTCGCTGTGTTGATGACTGGTCATGCTCTCAGTAGACGACGCGTCGTTGAGACGCTCCATAGCTCAGGAGCGCATTTCCATGTCCCTGCGTCTCATTGTGCAGTATCCTAGGCTGGTGGACGCCCTCACCGGCCTGTTGGACGGACCGCGCGCACAGGGCGCGTTCCTGCTCCGGTCGATCCTGGACCCGCCGTGGTCGTTGCGGATTCAGGACGAGGCTCCGCTGACCCTGGTCGCGATGGTCAGGGGAAAGGCCTGGATACTTCCCGACGCCGGCCCGCGGGTGCGGCTCAGCGCGGGGGATGTCGCCGTGCTGCGTGGACCAGACCCCTACACCGTGGCCGACACGCCACAAACCCCACCGCAGGTCGCCATCCATCCGGGTCAGCGGTGCGAGATCCTCGGCGGCGACCCGATGGCCACCATGGTCGACCTGGGCGTCCGGACCTGGGGCAACAGCCGCGAGGGCGCGGTGGTGATGCTGACCGGGACGTATCAGATGCGTGGCGAGGTCAGTCGGCGATTGCTGGACGCGCTGCCGGGGCTGTTGCTGGTTCGCGGAACCGAGTGGGACAGCCCGTTGGTGCCGCTGCTCGCCGATGAGATCGTGAAGGACGAGCCCGGGCAGGAAGCCGTGCTCGACAGGCTGCTCGACCTGTTGTTGATCGCCGTGCTGCGGGTGTGGTTCGCCCGGCCCGATGCGCGCGCACCCGCTTGGTACCTGGCGCAGCGAGACCCGATGGTGGGCAGGGTGTTACGGATGATCCACCACGACCCTGCGGCGCCATGGACGGTGGCGTCGCTGGCGGCTGCCGCCGGCGTCTCCCGCGCCGCGCTGGCCCGCCGGTTCACCGACTTGGTCGGCGAGCCGCCGATGACCTTCCTCGCTGGGTGGCGGTTGGCGGTGGCCGCCGACCTGCTCCGTGAGACCGATGCCACCGTCGGCGCGGTTGCCCGTCAGGTCGGCTACGGCAGTGCTTTCGCGCTGAGTACGGCGTTCAAGCGAGTGCGGGGCGTCAGCCCGCGCCAGCACCGGATCGGTGCTGTGACGAAGGGCTCGGCGCGTGCTTATTGACGAGCGCTGCGCCACATGGTGTTTGTCGGAAGTTACCCCGATCACAGTGAGCAATTAACGATCGCATTACCATGTCACTTCCACCCGCCGCAATCAACCACGTGGTCATTCCTTCCCCTGTCGAGGTTAATTCAGCGACTCCACCGACAACGACGGTGCTCATCGTGGACGATCACCGTTCCTTTGCCGATCTGCTCGCCGCAGCGCTGAACACCGTGTCGTCGATGCGCTGCGTCGGCACCGCATCGACGGCGTCCAAAGGAATCGCGCGCGCCATCGGGCCATCGACGTCCCACGAACCCTCTCCGGGACTGACCCCTCGCGAGCAGGAAGTGCTCAGTTGTCTGGGGAAAGGCATGGCGGCAAGGGGGATCGCCCGAGTGCTGGGGATCAGCATGCACACCTGCCGGGGTCACGTGGAATCGCTGCACAGCAAGCTCGGAGTTTCCAGTCAACTCGAAGCGGTGGTCAAGGCGCAGTCTCTCGGTCTGATCGGGGTCATCGGACACGACGCCCCCGGTGACTCATGTCAAGATGCGCGGGTAGAGGGGACCGTGGTGGGTGGTTGTGGCCGGGTCCTTTCCTGTGGTGGTCATGGTCAGGAGCTGCTCGGTCAGTGCTTGGATCTCGCGTTGGATGGCCGCGGGATTCAACTCTCGGTAGGTGT
>JBBQJM010000194.1:0-7542 GCA_038325895.1 Mycobacteriales bacterium | reverse complement strand
CGTGCTTCCGCAGCGGCTGCGCGCCGGGTGGGAGCACCCAGTTTGGTCAGGATGGCAGAGACATGGTGGTCGACGGTCTTCGCCGGGCTGAACAACCTCGCCGCTATCTGTGCGTGGGTGTGGCCGTCACAGAGCAGGTCCAGAACCTCATGCTCGCGCCGGGTCAGTCCGGGTTGATGAGCGCGGTTCGCGGGCCGGATCGACCTGATCCCCCGTGAGTGCATCCGCTGTCGGGTGATTCTGGCCGCGGCCGCCGCACCGAGGTTCTGGAGACGGCGAACGCTTCACGTTTCAGGACTCTTGCGTTGCACCGAGGAGCGCGAGCGCCGCCGTACGGGCACCCGAGATCGGCCCAGACCTGCGCCGCTCCCGTCCAGTCGCCAAGGATCTCCCGCCGGAAGTGCTCGGCGAGGCCGACGTCTGGCGAGCGCGGCCAACGCCGATGAGCCGACGTTGGCCGCACTGTACGACGGGCTCGCCGACCAACTGCCCCTGGTCGATCGTTTCGTACTGCCACCGCTCATTCCCGGCGTCCGGTGTTCCCCAACGTGCCCGCCCGTTCGCCCTGCAAGCACGTCGCAAACGTGTGGATCTCGTGCTCCTGGCAGAAGGCGACGCCGTCCCTCCCGCAGGCGATTGCGCGCTGACACGATGCGGCGGCTATGGACGGGGCCGGTCGGATGCGTGCTCGCTCGCGATGCCGGTCGCAGATCGTCAGCACGTTCCGATCGCTATGCGGTCTTGTCCAGCAGAAGGGTGCTTACTTCCGCTTCCCGGAATCTGCGGTGGCCACCGGGTGTCCGGATTGATCCTATGAGGCCGGCGGTGGCCCATCTGGTCACCGTTTTGGGATCAACGCCGAACATGCGGGCGACCTCTGCCGGGGTGAGCAACCGGTCGGTGCGTTCCATGATGATGCAGCCTTTCTCAGGGGACTCGCTCGTGCCTGGACCCGTTCGGCGACGATCTTGGCGAGCGGGAACAGACGCGTAGGGACCACCACAGGTGCAGATGGTGTCGGGTGCGAGCCAGTCGGGGTGAACGGAGAAGGAAGGGTCTGGGCGGCGAGCGATCTTCACGATGGTGCCGCGGCCCCACTGGGGGCGGCGGCAGCATTCCCAGCCGGCTGGTGAATCAGCCACCTCAGACAACATCAGCACCTGTGGCCTTGTCAACATCAGCGTTCGAATCGAGGACGCAGTGAAGGCGATAGCGGTTCTTGCGGTGTTCTCGATGACCGGACGTGGCCGCTGGGTGGCACCGGCGGCGCGGTGCGCGGGTGAACCACGTCCGCGAAGAATGTGGGCACCGGCAGGCCGCGCTGCCGTCGGCGGCGAGCAGCACTTCGGCTTTCCCACTGCAGCGGGTAGGCGGCCGTCGGTGCAGCGGTCACGAACGTCTCCTCTCCGACGATGGACCGCTGCCCGGTCAACGGGCTTCCCGCCGGCGATGGCCCCCAAGTGCCGGTCGCCGGTGTCCGGTTCGTGACGGTGATCCGAGGCCACGCTCGGCCACCTTTCGTCTCGAACCCGACCCGGCGGTGCCGGGTTTGCAGTCCCGCGACCCCCGGCCAGTGGCCGCGCGTCCGCCCGACCACACCGACGGCTGTCCCAGCGCTCGACCGTCACGAGCCATCCCTTTGCTGCCCGATGGGACCTTCGGCACTGTCGCCCCCCGGTCCGAGCGCCCGACAGTGAGATGTTGCTCGCCCGATCAATTCGTCCACCGAAACGCAGCGGGAGGGGTATTGCATGCGCATATCCCAGGAACCGGGGGTGCCGCAATCCAGTCGACGGCACTGATGACCGGCCGGCAGGCCAGCCCCGCAGGCCCTTGGCTCACAAGGACTTCGGTTGCGTTGAGCGATGCTGGTGAATTCACTTCGGACAACGGAAGGAACACGATATGAGCCGGATCGACATTGTTCCCGAGGTGCTGTGGCAGCCCAGCCCCGAGCGCATCGCCCGGGCCCGGATCAGCGGATTTGCCGCGTTCGCGGCGGCCAGGAGCAGCCTCGACCTACCCGATTATGGGTCGTTGTGGTCGTATTCGACGACGGATCTGGAGGGCTTCTGGTCCGCGGTCGCGGATTATTTCGCCGTGCGCTGGCGTCGTTCGCCGGAGCGGGTGTTAACCGCATCGGTGATGCCCGGCGCGGAGTGGTTTCCTGGCGGCACGCTGAACTACGCCGAACACGCACTCTCCGGCTCGGACACCCGTCCGGACACAGATCCGGCGGTGATCGTGGCGCGCGAGGACGGCACCGAGGAGCAGCTCACGCTGGCCGAGCTACGTCGCCGGGTCGGCGCTGCGCAGGCCGGGTTGCGCCGGCTGGGCGTCGGCGCCGGCGACCGGGTGGCAGCCCTGCTGCCCAACGGTATCCATGCGCTGGTCGGCTTCCTTGCCACGGCGGCCCTCGGCGGAGTCTGGTCGTCGTGCTCACCGGATTTCGGACCCGGGTCGGTGATCGACCGGTTCACCCAGATCTCCCCGACCGTGCTCCTCGCCGTCGACGGATACCGCTACGCAGGCAAGGACTTCGCGATCACGGAGACCGTCGAGCAGTTGCGGGCGGCGTTGCCGGGCCTGTCCGGCGCGGTGCACATCTCCGTCCTCGGCACCGAACCAGCGGATGGGATGATCGGGTGGGATGACTTCGTCTCCGTTCCCGGCGCCGTCGAGTTCATCCCGGTTCCGTTCTCCGCGCCGCTGTGGGTCCTGTACTCCTCGGGCACCACCGGGCTGCCCAAGCCGATCGTCCAATCGGTCGGCGGGATCCTGCTGGAGCATGTGAAATCCATTGGGCTGCAATCGGACCTCGGCCCGGGTGACCGGTTCTTCTGGTTCAGCACCACCGGTTGGATGATGTGGAACTACTTGGTCGGGGGCCTGCTGGTGGGCGCCACGATCCTGCTTTATGACGGCAGCCCGGGCTATCCCGACCTCATGACGTTGTGGCGGCTGGCCGAACGTCATCGGGTGAGCTACTTCGGGACGTCGGCGCCGTTCATCTTGGCGTGTCGGAAGGCCGGGCTGGCGCCGGCCGAGTTGGGCCTGACGTCGATCAAGACCATCGGCTCAACGGGATCACCCTTGTACGCCGAGGGTTTCGACTGGATCCACGACCATGTCGGCGCCGATATCCAGATCGCGTCACTCTCGGGCGGCACCGACATCTGCACGGCGCTCGTCGGCGCCGCGCCGACCGTGCCGGTGTGGAAGGGGGAGATCTCCTGCCGGGCGTTGGGAGCGCGAGTCGAAGCGTTCTCGCGGACGGGTGAATCGTTGACGGACGAGGTCGGCGAGCTGGTCGTCACTGCCCCGATGCCCTCGATGCCGGTGTTCTTCTGGGGCGACGACGGGACCCGACTGCACGACTCGTATTTCGCCGACTATCCGGGGGTGTGGCGGCACGGCGACTGGATCCGCATCACCCCGCGCGGGTCCTGCGTCATCGAGGGCCGTTCCGATGCCACCCTGAACCGCGGCGGCGTGCGGATGGGCACGGCCGAGTTCTATCGGGTGGTCGAGTTGGTGCCCGAGGTGACCGACTCGCTGGTGGTGGATACCTCGACGTCCTCCGGCGCGGGAGACCTGCTGTTGTTCGTCGTGCTCGCCGACGGCGCCGAACTGACCGATGTCGAAGCGCGGCTGCGGTCGTTGATCCGGTCCGAGCTGTCTCCCAGGCACGTCCCCGGAGCGGTGGTGCCGGTCTCCGCGGTCCCGCGGACGCTCAACGGCAAGAAGTGCGAGGTTCCGATCAAGCGGATCCTCGCCGGAGCCGACGTGTCGTCCGTGGTCTCCATGGACGCATTGGCCGACCCCGCCGGATTCGACGCGTTCCTGTCCGCGGCGCGGGCAGCGGTCGGTCCCGCGGATCGTGAATAGCAGTCAACAATGCGCTGTCCACCAGCCGCCGAGACGCATTCCGCCGAGGCGCATCCTGCACCGTGCAACATCCGGGTGGCGCACCGCCCATCGATCACCCTTGGAACATTCAGCTGAAACGGGAGGACACGACAATGACCGTACTGATCACCGGAGGCACCGGGTTTGTCGGCGCGCACGTGGCGAGGCTCTTGATACACGAGCAGGAGCAGGACATCACCATTTTTGATATCAATCCTTCCACCAAATTCATCGATGACATCGCCGAGAAGGTTACCGTGGTCCGTGGCGACCTCGGCAATTTCAGTCATGTTCTCAATGTCGTGTCCTCGTGCAAGCCGAGGACGATCTTTCACTTGGGTGGCATGCTCTCCGTGCCGTCGGACGCGGATCATACGGCCTCTTTCCGGGCGAACGCCATGGGAACTTTCCACATCCTCGAGGCGGCCAGACTTTTCGGTGTTGAGCAGGTCATCTTCAGCAGCACCCTTGCCACTTACGGTCTTGACCTGGAAGAGGGAATCGAGGTCGATGACTACTCGCTCCAGCGGCCGCAACTGTTCTACGGCGCCACGAAGGTATTCAGCGAATTGATGGGTCAGTTCTATAGAAGAAAGTTCGGTCTCGATTTCCGCGGCGTGCGGTACCCATCGATCGTCGGGCCGGGTGTCAAAACCCCCGGGGTCGTGCAGTACACGTCCTGGATGATCGAGGACTGCATCAAAGGTAAACCCTTCACCGTGCGTGTTTCTCCGGATACCAGAACGCCCGTGATGTATTTCAAGGATGCCGCTCTCTCCGTGGTCGAGTTGGCCCGCGCTCCGAGGGAATCCATCAAGATGGTCAATTATCTTGTTGCCGGGGCAAAGCCGGTTGCGACGGCCGGTGAACTCGCTGAGGTTATCAAGTCACGAATCCCGGGGGCCAGGATCGAGTTCGAGCCCGATCGGGACCTGCAGAACATCCTGAACAAACTTCTACACCCTATTGACGACAGCGCCGCCCAGCAGGAATGGGGTTGGGAAGCCGAATACGGTCAGGAGCAGATCGTCGACGACTTCATTGCCGAGATGAGGAGCAACCCGCAAAGATATTCGTAGGAAAGCGCCGCAGGAGGAACGGGGGGTGGAGGCATTCAGGTTGTTTGCCCGGGCGGTGCAGGCCCGGTGGGCAGTACTTGTCCGCCGGGAAGCGTGACGCGGGGGCGCTCGCTGCGGGTATTCCACTCCACGGCGCGGCGCAGGTGATCGGGGGTCAGCCGGGCGCGCTCGCCCAGGTGGGAGATCGGGAGGTCGCGGGTCACTGGAACGGTGCTGGCTCGACAGAGCTGTCCGAACCACAGCTGTTCGGCGACCCAGTCGCGGCGGGCCTGGTCGATCAGCAATTGCAGATGCCCGGCTCCGCACGCGGTGACGTACCGTCGGCCGTCACGGCCAAGACCGTCCGGGTCGATCACCGAGGAATCGGGCAGCAGGGCTCCGATGCTGCTGCCCGGCGCGGCGAGTTGCCCGCAGTGCCCGCAGACCCGCCCGTACGTCGGGTCGTGCGAGGTCGGGTCCCGGGGCCCGTCGGTTCGATCCCGGCTTTCACCCATCGGTGCACTCCTCGTCGTCGAGGTTCGTGGACACCGGGTCGGCATGCTGCCGGTGAGGTCTAGATCGGTGGGATGGTTCGGTCTACTTCCCGCCGACACCATTGACGTTAGACGCTGGCTGCTCGGGCGACGACCCGGCGCTGGTGAACGTCGATCCCCGCATGACCCGGCGCCGTCTGATCAGTATCAGTGCTACCGCTGCCGGGGCTGGGTACCGCTGGTGTCGGCAGCCACAAGTGATAGCTGTCGCTCACGCAGAGTCACGTCAGCTAGACGAAAGGTGACAAAGCACCACGAACGTGACACAGTCGGACGTAGTTGCGAGATTGCCATCCCGATTCATCGGGCGTACGGCACAACCGGTGTCCACCCAAGTGGTCTGCCGTGCCTGGGTCACTGGCGGAGGAGAGGCAACCGAACCACTTGCCCCAGCGAACCGTCCCGGCCGCGATCGGTGACCCGACCCGGTTGGTCTCCGCGAGAACCCTGCCGGCGGCGCACAACGGTGACGGCCGCACCCGGCGGGGAGCGCTACGCCGGCAACCATGATTCAGCCGCCACGCCGTTGGCGGCGCGCGGACAGCGACGGGTTCGAGTTGTTCGCGGGCATCGCCATCGCAGCACAGCTGGACCGGCTGCCCGTGGCGAACACTGGCGCCGCTCTCGCCGGCCAGCGGCCGCCGGGGCGGAGCGCCCACCGGTGACGAAACGTCCCCCGGCCGCGGCCTGAGCACACAGACGTTCTCCGCCCGCTCCACGGGCGCGCCGATGCGCCGCGCCCGTGGAGGTTACCGATTCGAGGGAAGGTATTCGATGAGCGATCCGCCAGCAGCTCTTTCCGTGGCTGACCGGCATTCCATGCGTCCGACATCCACCACGCCCAGCACCGAAATGCTATTGGGCGGGCGGGGGTTCAGCGACGGTGCGAGGTGACGCACTTCAGCCGCCATCGACATGCGGCTCATCGTCGTCGCCAACACCTAACGGTGCGCTGCCGGGTGCTCGAGGCTCGCCCGCGGGCTGGGCCCGCCCGGCTTTGGCGAGGGCGGCCCCCACCTGATTGGCGAGCGTCACCGCCACGCGGAGCTGTTCGCGCGACGGCCTGACCACCCGGGTCGCGGCGGTGAGCAGGAATTGGCCATTGGTGACTCCACCGCTGCACACCATCAACCCAATCATCGAGTCGGTGGGCAAGCCGTGGCGAGACACATCGATCGTGTGTCCGTGGCGGGAGACCGTACCGGTGGGGTCGAGGGTTGGCAGTCCCGACATGGTGCCGCCGACGAAGCGGCAGCCGTCGATCTGCAAGATCTCGACGATCTGCCGGCAGACCTGGTCGATGAGCACGCTGGTGGAGGATCGGCCGGCGGCGACGGTCGCGGCCGTGCCGAGAACTCCGTCGAGGTAACCCTGCTCCCGGCTGGCCCGGGCCTGTTCGCGTCGCCCCCAAAGGGCCACCTCGGTGACCACGGTGCCGACGAGAAGGAGCAGGACAGCGGTCTCGATGTCGGCGCGGTCGGAGATGTTGAAGGTGTTGTACGGCTCAGTGAGGGAAGTAGTCGAAACCTGCCGCGCTCGAGAGTGCCGCCACGATGTGGCCGGTCGGATGCCGGTCGACGCGGCGACGACGACGAGCAGCACCAGCCCGAGGGCAGCGTTGGTGTTCGCGACGCTGTCACGCAACAGCGCCAGGACGCCGCAGGCCACGAGTGGTACGACGGCCGCGGCAGCCACCACGAGCGGTCGGTGCGCCTGTATGACCAGGTCGACTCTCATCGCTGACGAATTCGACCTTCTCGATTGTCGCCGACGTAGAGGCCCGCAGGTGGTCCAGTAGGACCACTCCCAGTATCGCAACCGGCTGCAACTATCAGCCCATCACGGGAGACGTCATAGCTATCACCGGCTGTTAACCGGGTTTGACCGAGCAGTCTGATTCGGGTCATTCCGGGAGCGGCCTCCACGGGGGGCCTCCACGGGCCGCCCGCATCAGCCGCTCGAAGTTCAGGGCCTGCTGATTCGGACATCGATCGCCGCGCCATCGGGACTCCATACACTCG
>JBBQJM010000193.1:0-7568 GCA_038325895.1 Mycobacteriales bacterium | reverse complement strand
GGGAACCGCTGGTCCGGACGCTGCACTCGTACGCCTTCTCCCTGCTCCGGGCGCACGCGGTTCAGTCCGGCGAGCCCGCGCCGCGGCTGCTGGCCGCGGGGGAGTCCGACCAGATGGTGCGGGAACTGCTGGCCGGGCAGGTGGAGTCGGCCAGGGGAGCGTGGCCGGACGCCATCCGCGGTGCGCTCGGCTCGCCCGCGTTCGCCGCCGAGCTGCGAGAACTGTTGCTACGCACGGCCGAACGGGGCATCACCCCGAGGCGGCTGGCCGAGTTCGGTCGCCGGCATCGCCGGCCGGAGTGGCAGGCGGCCGCGAAGTTCGCCATGGAGTACCAGGACGTCGCCGACCTGCGGCAGGGCAGCAGCGGGTTCGGGGCTGCGCTCGATCAGGCGGAGCTGACCCTGGCCGCACTGGCGCTGCTGGCTGACGACCGGGTGCTGGCCGCCGAGCAGTCGCGAATCCGCCGGATCTTCGTCGACGAGTATCAAGACGTCGACCCGGCGCAGGCCCGGCTGGTCCAACGATTGTCCTCCGGTGCCGACGAACTGATCGTGCTCGGTGACCCCGACCAGTCGATCTACACCTTCCGCGGATCGGACCCGGCCGCCCTGCGCGACATCGAGGTGCAGGCAACGGTGTCGCTCACCGCGTCGCGCCGGTTGGCACCCGTGCTGCTGATGGCCAGCCGGCGCGTCGCCGCCAGGCTTCCGGGTGGATGGCCGCACCGCGTGCTCACCGTGTCGCACCCTGATGGGCCGATAGCGCAGGGGGCGGGCCTGCCACGCGACGGCGAGGTCATTGTTCGCACCCTGCCGACCGCCGCCCGTGAGGCCGCCTTCATCGCAGATCAGCTGCGGCGAGCGCACCTGACGGACGGTGTGCCCTGGTCGGAGATGGCCGTGCTCACCCGCTCACCGGTGGTTGCGCTACCGGCCCTGAGACGGGCGTTTGCGCACGCGGGCGTGCCGCTCGCGGTGTCGGGACAGGACGACCGACTGCTCGACGAACCGGTGGTGGCAATGCTGATCTGCGTGCTCCGGTGCGCGCTGGAGCCCGCTACGCTGACCGGCCAGGTCGCCGTCGACCTGCTGGGATCACCCGCCGCAGCGATGGATGTCGCAGCGCTCCGTCGGCTGCGCCGCGCCCTTCGCGCGGCGCGGGTGGGGGAGGGCCCGACCACCGACCTGCTGGCGGCGGTCGTGGCCGGCGCACCGCTGCCCGCGACCGTCCCTGCCGATCTGGCCGCCCCGGTGCTCCGCATCGCCGCCATGGTGGACGCGGCCCGGGCCGGTCTCGCCGACCCCGCCGCCGAGTCGATACTGTGGACGATCTGGCAGCTGTCCGGGCTGCAGGACGCGCTGGTCAGCGCGTCGCTTCGCGGTGGTCGGGCTGCACAACGCGCCGACGCCACTTTGGACGCCGTGCTGGCCGGTTTCGGGATGGCCGCGGAGTTGGCCGAGAAGTTGCCGATGGCAGGGATGAGCGCGTTCGTCGATATGGTCCAGGGACGCACGATTCCTGGAGACCGCACTGCGACACCGGTCAGGTCGGCGGACGCGGTGGCGGTGCTCTCGGCGCACGCGGCCAAGGGACTGGAATGGGACATGGTCTGCCT
This sequence comes from Mycobacteriales bacterium, assembly GCA_038325895.1. Taxonomy (GTDB): domain Bacteria; phylum Actinomycetota; class Actinomycetes; order Mycobacteriales; family Nakamurellaceae; genus Nakamurella. The sequence goes on along the minus strand of JBBQJM010000193.1, from coordinate 5,953 downwards.
GGCCGGGGTCGCCGAAGGTCGCTGGCCGGTGTTGCGGTCACGCCAGGACCTGCTCGGCGTCGATGAGATCCTCGACATGGCAAGCGGTCTCCCGCCGACGGTGGTCGACCGGGTACAGCTGGTCGATGACGAGCGGCGGTTGTTCTACGTCGCGGCCACCCGAGCCCGGCGTCGGCTGATTGCCACCGCGGTCGCCGACCAGGACACCCTGCCGTCCCGATTCCTGTACGAGCTGGCCGGCACAGATGATCTGCCGAACGGCTGGCCGGCCGGTGTCGACGGAGCGGACCGGCGTGGGCTGCACCTCACCGACCTGATCGCGGAATTGCGCCGGACGGTCACCGATCCGTCCGTGCCCGATCGCACCGCGGACCTGGCAGGGACACAACTCGCCAGGCTCGCTGCCGCCGGCGTACCGGGCGCCCACCCGGACGACTGGTACGGGCTGGCTGAGCGGTCCTCCACCGCCCCTGCTGTGCCGCAGAATGCGCCGGTGACGGTATCGCCGTCGGCCGTGGAGTCGATGACGAGCTGTGCACTGCGCGGTGTGCTGGAGCGCCGCGGTGGGCGCGGTCCGGCGGGTCAGGCCCAGATCGAGGGAATCGTGGTGCATGCGCTGGCCGACGGGCTGGCCCGAGGAGTGACGCGGGCCGAGCTCGTCGCCGAGACCGACGAGTTCCTGCATCGGCAGACCCAGCTGCCGCCCTGGCTGCTGGCCCGGACCAGGCGCGCCCTGACCGCGATGCTGGACGCGGCGGTCGCGTGGCAGGCCGACAACTATCCGGGTCGCACCCTCGTCGGTTCCGAGCTGAAACTGACCGCCGACGTCCCACCGAACCAGCCGGCCACGGCGCCGGGGCACCTGCCATCGACCCGCCCGGTGGTGCTGGAGGGTCGGGTGGACAGGCTGGATCGACGGGCCGACGGTTCCGTCGTGGTGGTCGATTTCAAGACGGGTGCCACCAAGCCAACCAAGGCGCAGGTCCTGGAAAACGCGCAGCTCGCGGTGTACCAACTGGCGATCGAGCTGGGCGCGGAAACGCCTGGCGGCGCTGAGCTGGTCCACCTGCGCACCGGAAAGCCCATCGTGTTGCCGCAACCGCCGCTTGAGCCGGGAGCCGCGGCGGAACGGAGCGCGGTGGTTCGCGACGCCGCGGAACAGCTGGCGGCCGCTGCCGCGGTCGCCAGGGAGAACGGCCGCTGCGACCGATGCCCCGTGAGATCCAGCTGCCCGCTTCGGCCCGAAGGGCGCCAGGTGACCCGATGATCTCCGCGACCGAACTCGCCGCTGTTCTCGGCCTTCCTGCACCTACGCGCGAGCAGGTCGCCGTGATCGAGGCGCCGCTCGCTCCGTCGCTGGTGGTCGCCGGCGCCGGTTCGGGCAAGACGGAGACCATGGCCGCACGGGTGGTGTTTCTGGTGGCGAACGGTCAGGTTCGCGCCGAGGAGGTTCTCGGGCTGACGTTCACCCGGAAGGCGGCAGCCCAACTGTCCCAGCGAATCCGCACGCGGCTGCGGATGGTCGGTGCCATCGTCGCACCGCGCGCCGGCCAGGCGGGGGACCTCGGATTTGGCGACCCGAACAGCGCCGGTGCCGGAATCAGCGCAGGCAACTCCGGCGCAGACGGCGATCCGGAAGTGTCCACCTACCACGCGTTCGGCGGCCGGCTCATCGCCGACTTCGGCCCGCTGGCCGGGGTGGAACCGGGCTCGACTGTGTTGACCCCCACCGCGGCCTGGCAGCTCGCCCGCAGGGTGGTCACCCGATGGGACGGGGACTTACTGACCGACCTGGGACCGGACCAGGTCACCGAACGACTGCTCGCGATCTCCGGTGCACTCGCGGACCATCTGACCGGAGCCGACGCGCTCGCCGAAGTGCTGGACGACCTGCTGGCGACACTGCGGTCGGCCGCACCGGTGCCGCGGCAGCGCGGCGAGCTGCACAGTGCGCTGGCCAAACACGTCAAGAGCCTGCAGGACCGGCAATGGATAGTGCCCTTGGTGCAGGCTTTCTCGGATGCCAAACGTGATCGGGGCGCGATCGACTTCGCCGACCAGATGCAGGTGGCAGCGCGGCTCGTGCTCGAGCACCCGAAGATCGGGACCGCCATGCGGGAGCGGTACCGGGTGGTGCTGCTCGACGAGTACCAGGACACCGGGCACGCGCAGCGGGTGATCCTGCGTGCGCTGTTCAGCGCGGGGCACCCGGTCACCGCTGTCGGCGATCCGGTGCAGTCGATCTACTCCTGGCGAGGGGCATCGGCATCGAACCTGCCGCGGTTCACCACCGACTTCCCGCAGGCGTCGGGCCGGCCTTCGGTGACGTTGCCGCTGCTCACCAGCTTCCGCAACCCGGAATCCGTCCTTGCCGTCGCCAATCATGCGTCGGCCCCGATCAGGACAGGAACCGCCGCCGGCCCTGCCGCGCGGGTGACAGTGGGGGAGCTGCGTCCACGGCACGGGGCCCCCCGCGGCGAAATTGCCTACGGGTTGTTCGGCACGGTGGCGGACGAGGACGCCTGGGTCGCGGCGTCGATCGCCCGGCGCTGGGGCGCGGCGATGGACAGCTCCGGGGCAACCGAATCACCGGCAACCGAATCACCGGCCACCGAATCACCGGCAACCGAACCTCCGACGACCGCCGTGCTGGTCCGCCGGCGTCGGGACATGGCGGGCATAGCCGCGGCGCTGCGGGAACAGGGGCTGCCCGTCGAAGTGGTCGGTCTCGGCGGCCTCCTCGACGAACCGGAGATCGCCGATCTCGTCGCCACCCTGCGCGTGCTGGTCGACCCGACGGCCGGGCCCGCGATGATCCGTGTGCTCACCGGTGCCCGCTGGCAATTGGGCACCGCGGACCTCGAAGCGCTCGCGCAGCGATCACGGGTACTGGCCACCGCCGGACGGGACGCCGCCCGGACCCGGGGCCGAGCCGGTACGGCGCGCCGATCCGGTACGGAGATCGTCCGCACCGCGTTGACGGATGCCTTGTCCGCCGAGGACATCGACACCGCATCCCTGGTCGACGCGATCGGCGACCCGGGCGCGCCCGCCGCGTACTCCCGGGAGGGCCATCGACGGCTGACCCGACTGTCCGCCGAGCTGGACCGGTTGCGCGCCCGGATGGGTCAGCCGCTTCCGGATCTGATCGCCGACATCGAACGCACCCTGGGACTGGACATCGAGATCCAGCTCGGCTCGCCGGCCGGCCGCGCTCACCTGGACGCGTTCGCGGCGGTGGTGTCCGACGTGGCGTCGACCGGGGCCGGGCCCGGCGACCTGCTCGATTACCTCGACGCCGCGGCGGAACGTGAGGACGGCCTCACCCCCGGGGAGGTCCCGGCGTCCTCCGGCCGCGTCCAGGTGCTGACCATCCACGCAGCCAAGGGGCTGGAGTGGGAGATCGTTGCGGTACCGCACCTCACCGACGCGGTGTTCCCGAACAGCAGGGGCGGAACCTGGCTGGGCGACGCTGCGCAACTGCCGCCGATCCTGCGCGGCGATCGGGCCGACCTGCCGTCTCTGGCGCTGCCACCCGGCGGCAACCAGAAGGACCTGGCCGACGCCCTGTCGGCGCACACCGACGATTTCCGGGAGCACCGGCTCACGGAGGAACGGCGGTTGCTCTACGTCGCGCTCACCAGGGCGGAACGAGTGCTGCTGGCCTCCGGTCACCATTGGGGTGCGACCACAGCCTCACCCGCAGGGCCCAGTGAGTTCCTGCACGAAATCCGTTATGTGGCCAGCGCTTTCGGTCCGCCGGAAGAATGGGCGCAGGCGCCGGACCCCGCCGCCGGCAACCCCTTGACGGCGACGCCGCGACTGGCTCTCTGGCCCGTCGACCCGCTCGGCGACAGGCGTGCTGCGGTCCGGGCCGGGGCGGACCGGGTGCTGTCGGCCATGCCCCCCCCATCAGTCGGAACCGGCCGGCCGGTCTCCGGATTCGACCCCTTCGGCTGGACCGAGGACGTCACCACGCTGCTCGCCGAACGGTCGGCAGCGAACGCCGGGCAGATCGAGGTCGACCTGCCGGGGACGGTGTCGGTGTCATCACTCGTCGATCTCGCCCGCGATCCGGAGAGCCTGGCCCGCCGGTTGCGTCGCCCGGTGCCGTCCGAACCCGCGGTGCATGCCCGTCGGGGCGCCGCGTTCCATCGGTGGCTGGAGGGCCACTTCACCGGGGAGGCGCTGGTCGCGGTCGGCGATCTCCCCGGCGCCGGCGACCGCACGGTGGCGCCGGATCCGGAGTTGGACGACCTGCGGGCACGATTCCTGTCCTCCTCCTGGGCGTCTCGGGTCCCGCAGGAGATCGAAATGCCGTTCGCCACCCGAATCGGGGGCATCGGGGTCCGAGGCCGGATCGACGCGGTGTTCGCCGACGCCGACGGCGGCCTGACCGTGGTCGATTGGAAGACCGGGCGGCCTCCGGTGGCGGCGCACCGGCCAGCGGCGGGCGTGCAGTTGGCCTGCTACCGACTGGCCGTCAGCGAATTGCGTGGGGTACCCCTCGACCGCGTCCGGGCTGCGTTCTACTACGTCGGTACCGGTGACACCGTCGCGCTCGCCGACATGCTGGACGCCGACGGCATCTCGGAGCTGATCGCCGACGCGACCAGCCGGGTCGCGCCAGGAACACCCGGTGACGCCGTCGCGGAGTCGGGTGGGCGCGCTGGACGATGATCGCCGAGTCGCCTGTGCCACCGGCAAGGGCTTGGGACGGGCAAGCCGGTAGCAGTGTGAAAGATCTGCGGAGTCCCGGGCAGCAATGAATGCCGCGTGACAGCGGTCGAGGTAGCCGCAGGCACGCGTCGTCAGCGGGCGATCGAGCAAGTGGTTGAACCACTCGGCGAAGCTTCGGCCGAAGATTGTTCACCGTTACGGTGATCCAATCCTGCCGCATCAGATTCGATCGATGCTGGAGTCGTGGCCGGTGCCACCACATTCTGATCGCGGCCGTGCAGCGTCAACCGGACCCGCTCCCGACGGGCGATGGGACCGGCGCGCAGGCGGTCGGCCAGCGCCTGGTGCTCGCCGTCCTCAACCGTCATCAGGCGGCTCGCCGACCGACGAACCTCGGCGGCCTGGCGCCGGACCTGCGCCTCAAGCCGAATGCTTTCCAGGGCCAGCCCGGCCGCGCCCGCCGCGGCCTGGTACCTCGCCCTGAGTCCGTGGCACCTCGGCCAGCGCCGGTACCTCGCCCAGCGCCGCCTTCACCTCCGCGACCAGCGCAGCGGCGGCGGCGAGTGTGCGCCCGAGTTCGGCCGCGGATGTCCCCACACCGCCCATCAAGGCCCGCACTCGGCGCTCGAAATCGGTGGGACAGCCCCGCAGCCGCGCGGCCGAGGCGACCGCGCCCTTCTCGTTGATCACCCAGACTCCGGCCGCGCCATGCAGGGCGTGCACGCACACCGTCACCGCCCGGAACAGGCATCCGGCGATGTAGGCGGCATCTGCGCGACCGATCGCCTTACCCGCGATGCTCAGGCAGAAGTCGGCCTCCCACAGACCGCGACGCTGTGCCCGCGCCAGCGCCGCCGGATAGTGGGTCATCTCGGCGCGACGGGCTGCGAGTTCGCCGTGCGGATCGGCGAGCAACACGGCCAGCGCGAGTTCGCCCGCGTACGCCCAATCCGGGAAACCGGCGGGATGCCCGACCTGCACGTGCAGCACAACCTCGCCTCGGCAGGCCCGGCGCCAGCAGGCGTCGACCTCGTCCAGGTCGCGGTAGATCCAGTCGACGGCCTGCGCGCCGATGCTCAGCCAGCCACCACCGTTGACGCGCGGACCCCACCCGCCGATCGCGGTCACCTCCGCCTGCGGGCCCGTCAGCTCACGGGCCAACTCACCGAGCGCCTCGATGTCCAGCGTGCCGCGGTAGTACAGGCCCAGATCGACGTCGGACCCCGGCAGCGCCGCCCCGCGCGCCCGACTACCACCCAGGGTGACCCCGACG
>JBBQJM010000192.1:0-7580 GCA_038325895.1 Mycobacteriales bacterium | reverse complement strand
TCCGGCCCGCCTACCGTGTGGAATGCCGCAGGGGTGATCACTCACCATTCGGCCAGGGACCGTCGGCGAGAATGCAGGAGGATCAGTGGATTTCTCGATCGTTGCCGCGGACGTGGCAGCAAGGATGCCGGCACTGATCGACGACCTGAAACAGCTGGTCGCCATCCCGTCGGTGGCCTTTCCCGGATTCCCGGCCGAACCGGTGCAACGGATGGGCACCGCCGTCGTCGACCTGTTTCGCAGGTCAGGGGTCAGCGATGCCCGGTTGCTGGACATCCCCGGCGGCTACCCGGCGGTCTACGCGGAGATCCCCGGGCCGGCCGGATCGCCCACCGTGCTGCTGTATGCGCACTACGACGTCCAACCGGCACCGCTCGACCAGGGCTGGGATTCCGACCCGTGGGAGGCGACCACCGGCGCGGACGGGCGGATCTACGGCCGCGGCGCCGCGGACGACAAGTCCGGCCTGATCGTGCATGCCGGGACCTTGCAGGTCCTGGGACCCACTCCCCCGGTCGGCATCAAGCTGCTGATCGAAGGCGAGGAGGAAACCGTCAGCCACCTGGAGGATTTCGTCGACGCCAACCAGTCGCTGTTCGACTGCGACGCGTTCGTCATCGCCGACATGGGCAACCTGGCGGTCGGCCGGCCCGCGCTCACCACCGCATTGCGCGGCGAGGTCTCCTGCACCGTGCGGGTTCGGACCTTGAAGCACGCGGCGCACTCGGGCGTCTTCGGCGGCGCTGCACCCGACGCGCTGATCGCGTTGATCAGGATCCTGGCCACCCTGCACGACGACGAGGGCAACACGGTGGTCCCCGGTGTGAGCGGATTCGACTGGCCGGGCGCGGATTTCGACGAGGCGGTGTACCGGGACAGCGCCGCCGTGCTGGACGGTGTCGAGCTGTACGGCAGTGGCAGCCTGGCGTCCCGGCTGTGGTCGAAACCGTCGGCGACGGTGATCGGCATCGACGCACCGAGCGTCGATCGGGCGTCCAACGTGCTGATTCCCGAGGCCTCAGCAAAGGTCTCGATGCGGATCGCTCCCGGCGCGGACGCGAACAAGGAATTGGACATGCTCGCGGCGCACCTGGAGTCGGCGGCGCCGTGGCACGTTCAGGTGGAGGTCACCAAGATCAAGGCCGGCTGGCCGTACACAGTGAAGATGTCCGGGCCCACCGTGAAGGCGGCCGAGGACGCGCTCGCTGCCGCGTTCGGTGCACCCGTCGAGGCGGTCGGGTCGGGTGGGTCGATTCCATTGATCAACTCGTTGGCGCAGGCCAGCCCGCGCGCGAACGTGATCCTGTGGGGCGCCGAGGACATGGCGCTGTCGCGGATCCACGCCTCCAACGAGAGCGTGGATCCGCGGGAGATCGAGAAGATGATCACCGCCCAGGTGCTGGCCCTGCGACAGCTCGGCGAGAATGCTTGAGGCGCAACGTCCTCGGGACCGGTCCGACAGGGCAGCGATGGATCGATCGGGTTCACGGAATGGCTCTTGGTCTCGGTCATGTCAACCAGCGTGCCGTGAGGTCGGGCCGCTGTTCCGTTTTCCTGCGCCACCGGCCAGTGACCTGGAGACCGGGACTGTCGGACACCACTGGTAGAAGATCGGGCATGGACGCGACCGCCACCGAGAAGGGCATCCTGGACCCGGGAACCGCTGAGCGGGTGCATCTCGATCGCTGGTTCCCCGGCCCGGCGAGCGCCCAGATCATCGAAAGATTCTGGACGCTGCGCTTCGACGTACCGAGCCCACAGGTGCAACCCCTGCTGCCGCACCCGTGTGCCAACATCGCGTTCGGGTCCGCCGATCCGGGAGTGCACGGCCCCCCTCGGCGCCGGGACGATCATCGGATCGCGGGGCGCGGGTGGGTGCTCGGTGCCAAACTCCGGCCCGGTGCGCTGGTCGCGATGGGTCTGGGCGAGGGACCAGCACTGGTTGACGCCGTCCTGCCGATAGCGGCGGTGTTCGGCGAACCGGGTCGCGCGTTGGCCGACGCCATCAGTGCCGATCCTGAAGCCAGTCCTGACGGGGATCCCGCTGCCGACCTCAGAGCCCGTTCGGCACAGATCGAGGCACTGCTGGCGCGGTACCTGCCGATCGCCGACGAGACCTGGCCGGATTTCATCGACGTCATCGCGATGATCCTTGCGGATCGGAGCCTGGTCAGGGTGGGTCAGGTCGCCGGCGCGAGCGGTTGGTCCGCCCGGACGCTGCAGCGATGGTTCGGCCACTACCTGGGCCTGTCACCGGCATGGGTGCTGGCCCGCTACCGGTTGCAGGACGCCACCGACGTGCTCGCGACGGCTGAACAGGTCGACCTGGCTGAACTGTCGGCGGAATTGGGCTACTACGACCAGGCACATTTCACCCGCGTATTCACCTCGGCCGTCGGGATGCCCCCGGGGACGTACGCGAGATGGTGCCGTGATCGTCGTGCGGTGCCCGTCCGATCAATGGCGGGGTGACGTTTCGGCGATGGAGCGACCTTCCGGGATGGCCGGACCGGTGGAGACCTTGACACCGACTCGATTATCCACTGTCCCACAGCGGTTCGACCGCTGGAATTGCGCCGCATTCGCACTGCAACCCGTGGAATATGTCGACATTGGTCAGGCAGCGGCATGGACTGAATTGCAACCGGACCTGCAGGACGTGCGGAGTGACGCCCAACTTGCGGGCCACGCCGACAACCCCGATCACCGGAAGCGCACCCATCGCGTAGTTGGCCGAGCGCGCGTCGATCAGCCACTTGGCGGTCAATTCCCGCGCTTCCATATCCTGCCGCATCGACATTCCCCAATGGCCGAGCGCGCGGTGCGCCAGCGCGAGCGCTACTGTCCCGCGCTTGAAGGTTGGCCCGAAAGATGGTTGGAGAGCAATGGTCTCGGTCCGAGGACTCCACACGAACCATTCGACGGTGGCATCGTTGACCACCGCGACGCGACTCCGGTGAATCTCCACCACCGGATTGAATTCGACCGCCGGTCGGTTAACACTGCGAAGGTGACTGACGCGCCGGTTCGTCATTGGTCGGTGTTCCTATCGTCCCCTGGGCCGATGCATCGGATGGGTAATCCTCTTCGACCGACTGCGACGTCGGAACTCTCAGGGTATGCGGATCGCGTTTGCTGATCAAATGGCTGACCTCGGCCAGTTGATCTGCATGCACTCGAATACGGGTGGCGCTCAGCCGTCTGGCCAATTCCGCGAGCAACTCCAGATCGCTGACCTCGGCCAGCGACCGGATCCCGGTGCCGTGAGTCGCGCCGAAGACGGCTTCAAGTCGACCCTGGGCCGTGCCGGGAAGCGGTTGCGCCCCGAGCGCCTCCCAGGTGGTGACCGTGCGCAGACCGACGCCCACACGGTCGGCCAGTTCGCGTTGGGTGAGATGCATCCTGCCTCGCTGCAGTCGCAGATCATCCCCCGTCATCATGCCCACGAGGGTACCGCCGCGACCTTCGGAAGCGAAGGCCCATGGCGATGGACTGTGGTCCTCTCTGCCATCCGGGCGTGCAGATTCGAACAGACGCACGGATCTGCGCGTCCGTGCTTGACCGATGGCAATCTGGCGCATCGTTGTCGCTATGTCGAGGCACGGGCCACGTGTTCTCGGTCGGCTTTGCCGTGACGGAACCGGTGGTCCCGCCCGCAAACGGGGTGCGGATCGGTGTGCTCTGCTCGAAGAATTTTCTGGCCGCCGGTGGGAGATGCTCGGCGTGGGGGCGCCGAGCACCACCCGAGCCATCGCATCAGCGCAACGACAACGGCCCCCGGACCGAAGTCCGAGGGCCGAGGGCCGTTGGGTAGTAGCGGGGGCAGGATTCGAACCTGCGACCTCTGGGTTATGAGTCGGGCGATCGGTGGTCCTCATGGTCGCACAAATGCTCGACACAGAGCCCTGACCTGCTGACACCCTTCTCCGACCGTCTCACCACTTCAATGGCGTACCGGCCCGAATCAGGGCGTTCTGGTCACAATTCTGGTCACACGCGCTCCGAGGCCGGCCCGCGCTTGATCACTTCGGTGTGAACGCTGGCCGGGAGATCAACCGGAGACCCAGCAAGCACGAACCCGCTGATCACCACCATGTCGAGCATCGGCGCGTGATGGCGGGCGCCGACGCTTCTGATGCTTCCCTGATGCCTTTCAAGAATCACCTAAGGGCTGGCGACGGGGCGCTACGCCGAAGTGACGGTGACGACTGACCATAGGCGGATCACAGGCGGGACGACAGGGCCTCCTGAACCAAGACACTCCCCTTGCCCCCTTCTCGCTTCGTGAGCGCTGACTGGAGACGAAGCGCCCCCCTTTGGCCATCTACCGGCCCGTCGGTTCGGGCCTTGTGCGCGCCGAGTTGGCCCACCGAGCACGGTAACCGATTCGAGAACCATGTAGTGCGGCTCCGAAACGCCGGGATGGAGGCGCTGCGTCACGGGGGGACCGACCTGATGGTGGTGCGTCGGCACCGTCACCGGCCAGGTAGGTGGGTAGCTGTGCCCGTCGACATCGTCGAAGCCGGCGACGCGCCGGAGGCCCCCTCGGCGGCGGTGCCGGCAAGGGTCGTTTCGCCTTGCGCAGGGCAATGCCGCGCCGAGAAGGTTCTTGACCGAAGTTCGCATATGGCCAGCGCATCGGTTGTGAAGATCCAGGCTGTCAACCTTGGGGTGGCAGGCCGACCTGATTTCAAGCTTGAGCGATCGGCGGGCCATGGCTGTACCCGGCCCAGCGACATCCTGCCGGGCAGCTGCTGCCGCCCATGCGCTGCACCGAGCCGGGGCCAGCCGACGGCAAGTGCGTGGGCTCCCACGGACACCGAGTGGTTCTCGATCCCGCGGTACAGCAGATGCGTTGAACCGGGCGCATCTGGCAAGAACGTTCCGATAGCATTGTGAATGTGGCAGACAATTCGCTAACGACGTATGGTGAATTCCTTGCCGCTTTGATCCCGGATCGGCGGGCTCATTCTCTTGCGGTGGGACGAAAGGTGACAACCGCCGCCGAGCTCGTGCCGGAGTCTCAACGCTCAGATTTGATCGCCGCTGCATATCTGCACGATATCGGCTATGGTCACCCACAAAGCGGGTTCCATCCGATCGACGGCGCGCAATTTCTGGCACAGTGGGGATTTTCCAAGGCTGTTTGTCATTTGGTCGCCCATCACTCGGCCAGCATCGAAGAAGCAAGGGAACGCGGGATCGATCTTGCCGTGTTCAACGAGTTCGGCGTCGAAGAAGATCTCGGGCGAGCACACAGCGTGCTGTGGTGGGCGGACATGACTACGGGCCCGACTGGCCAGGACGTAGCCGTGCTGGATCGACTCGACGAGATTTGCAGTCGTTACGGGCCTGATGATCCTGTCACACGGTTCGTTTCGCGAGCTCGGTTCACGCTGATCGCCGCAGGTCAGGAGCCAACCGGATCTATCCAGGTGTCCTTTTGATCGAGGGCCCAGCGAATCCGCATACTTTGACTACGATCCATCTTCAAGGTGCTGATCCGGTCGATGGGGACCCATTCGACAATCGTCGTCTCTGAACTCGGAGTCGGGTGTCCGGACAAATACTCCCCACGGTAGACGATCGTGAATTCCTGCCTAACCTCGTCGTTGCTCGTGTAATGAATGACGTGGCGGGGGTCGGTGTAGATCCCGGATACACCTATTGGCCGTATGGTGATACCGGTTTCCTCCTGAGTCTCTCTCACGGCTGTCATTGACAGCGATTCACCTGGATCATGCGCTCCTCCCGGCATGGACCAGTTGCCGTTGTCGGACCGGCATGTTAGGGGAACTGCGCCATCACGAAGTACGAACGCTGATGCACTGGGTTTGACGCTGTTGGCAGGTGGCGCCGAGGGGTCATCGAAGTAGTCGATCCGCTTGCCCATCGGGTCAGGCTACCGGGTGACGACAGGCTCGCCACTCGCCCAGACGCGCTCGTAGGCACGGTCGTAGTAGTCGAATAGCTGGCCCCCAGGTGCGCGACGTAAGTGCAGAACCGGCGATCGGGCGGCGTAGGCGCCGTAGGTGTGCGCGTTGACCATCATGGATTCGTCGAAGCGGAACAAGCTCGCGTACAGCACGGTGCGGTGGGTGCGGATCTGCACACCTGGAAGGTTGGCGACCTCGCTGAGGTACTCCAAGGTCGATCGGCAGCGCTCCGGAAGGGTGGGGAGGCCTTCTTCCTTGCCGCGTTGTCGGACGGCTTCGCACCGACTGTCACCGAGCAGGATGCGGAAGGAGGCGCCAGCCGCTGCCTTGGATCGGATGACATCGACCAGGTCGTACGCCTCGACCAGAAACCCGCCCGAGTAGACCAGCACATCTATATCGGAGCTGGCCTGCGTGAACAAAGCTTTCCAGACGTCACCGGGGACGGAACTCCGGGTCGGCCACATGTGGACGAGCTCTGCGTGGGTTGTGTTCCTCACCTGGTCGGTACCCAAAAGCTCAGGCCAGAAGTAGGTTTCGTCCTGCCCGAGCACTTGGACCACCCGAGCGCGGGTCTGTGGGTGCGGCATTCTTCCCTTGGTGACCCACCGTTCGACCGTCTTCTGATCGACGTCAACCTGCTCGGCAAGCGCGGCATGAGTAAATCCGACGGCGAGGAGTCCGTTTCGTAGCCGCTAGTGTCCTGCGCCAGAGATTCGTTTTAATAGTCGTCCGAGGGATTCGAGGATCTCGTCGGCGCTCTTGGTCCAGATGAAAGGTTTCGGGTGGGTGTTCCAGTCCTTCACCCAGCCGCGGATGTCTGCTTCCAGTTGCTGGACGCTGTCGTGATGGCTGCGTTGCAGGAGGTCTTCGGTGACGAACGCGAACAACCGCTCCACCTGGTTGAGCCAGCTGGAATACGTTGGGGTGAAGTGCATCTGGAACCGGGGGTGAGCGGCCAGCCACGTTTTCACGACGGGACTCTTGTGGGTGCTGTAGTTGTCGCAGATGAGGTGGACGTCCAGGTCGGCGGGGACTTCCTGGTCGATCTTGGTGAGGAACTTCTTGAATTCGGTGGAGCGGTGCCGTCGGTGCAGGCTGGAGATGACTGTGCCGTCGGCGGTGTTGAAGGCCGCGAACAGGCTGGTGGTGCCGTTCCGGACGTAGTCGTGAGTGCGTTTCTCGGGCATGCCGGGCATCATCGGGAACGCCGGCTGCGACCTTCCCAGCGCTTGGACCTGGGATTTCTCATCCACGCACAACACCACCGCGGATTCCGGCGGGTTCAAGTAGAGCCCGACCACGTCGTAGACCTTGTCCACGAACAGCGGGTCGTTGGACAGTTTGAACCCGTCCGTCAGGTGCGGTTTGAGGCCGAAGCCTTTCCAGATCCGGCCGATCGTGGACTTGGACAGCCCGCTGCGTTCAGCCATCTTCTTCCGGGACCAATGGGTGGCATGCTCCGGCGTCGACTCCAACGTCGCGACGACCACGTCCTCGACCTGTTTGGCGGTGATCGTGGGCTTGCGCCCCGATCGCGGCTCATCGACCAAACCGTCCAACCGCGACTCCACGAACCTGGAGCGCCACTTACCCACAGTCGGCATCGAAACCCCCAGTTGCGCAGCGACTTCCTGGTTCGTC
>JBBQJM010000191.1:0-7587 GCA_038325895.1 Mycobacteriales bacterium | reverse complement strand
CGACCCGCGGTGGTATCAGAACCAGATCGCCGACGGCGCGGACCTACCCGCCGCCATCGCGTACTTCTCGATGGAGTTCGGCGTCACCGAGGTGCTGCCGAACTACTCCGGCGGCCTCGGCATCCTGGCCGGTGACCACTTGAAGTCCGCCTCCGATCTCGGCGTGCCGATCATCGGGGTCGGCCTGCTGTACCGGTTCGGGTACTTCTGGCAGTCGCTGTCCTCGGACGGTTGGCAGCAGGAGCACTATCCCGCGCACGATCCGCAGGGCCTGCCGATCGATAGGGTGCTCGGCGCCGACGGGCAGCAGTTGTCCGTCAACGTGCCGATGCCCGGTGGCCGCCAGCTGACCGCGCGGATCTGGTCCGCCCAGGTGGGCCGGGTGCCGCTGCTGTTGCTGGACGCCGACAACGAGGCGAACGACGACTTCCTGCGGCAGACCACGGACCGGCTGTACGGCGGCGACCAGGACCACCGGATCAAGCAGGAGATCCTGCTGGGCATCGGCGGCGCGCGTGCCGTGCACCTGTACGCCGAGGCGTCCGGGCACGCGGTGCCCGAGGTCTTCCACATGAACGAGGGTCACGCCGGCTTCCTCGGGCTGGAGCGGATCCGTTCGCTGATCGCCGACAACGGGCTCACCTTCTCCGAGGCGCTGTCGGCGGTGCGCGCCGGCACCGTGTTCACCACCCACACCCCGGTGCCTGCCGGTATCGACCGCTTCCCGGTGGACCTGGTCCGGCACTACCTGGACGCCGGCGGCGACGGGCAGGCGCGGCTGCTACCGGGCATCTATGCCGACGAGGTCATCGCGCTGGGTTCCGAGGACGATCCCAGCAGGTTCAACATGGCGCACATGGGGCTGCGGCTGGCGCAGCGCGCGAACGGCGTGGCCAAGCTGCACGGTTCCGTCTCGCGGGACATGTTCGCCCCGCTCTACCCGGGCTTCGAGCCGGACGAGGTGCCGATCGGTTCGGTCACCAACGGCGTGCACCTGCCCACCTGGGCGGCACGGGAGATGTACGACGTCGCCGGCGACATGGCCGACTGGCAGGACCTGGCCTCCGCCTCGGAGTGGCCGGCCGCCGGGAAGGTGTCCAACGAACGGCTGTGGGACCTGCGGCAGACGCTCCGGCAACGGCTGGTCGCCTTGGCCCGGAACACCGTCAGGAGCTCCTACCTGCAGCGCGGCGCCACCGTCGCGGAGCTGGGCTGGACCGAGAGCATCCTGGACCCGGCGATCCTGACGATCGGGTTCGCCCGTCGGGTCTCCACCTACAAGCGGCTGACGCTGATGCTCCGTGACCCCGCGAGGCTGCGGAAGATCCTGCTCGACCCCGAGCGTCCGGTGCAGATCATCGTCGCCGGCAAGGCGCACCCAGCTGACGACGGCGGCAAGCGGTTCATGCAGGAGATGGTGCGGTTCACCGACGACTCCACCATCCGGCACCGGATCGTCTTCCTGCCCGACTACGACATGGGCATGGCCGCGGTGCTGTGCGCCGGCGCCGACGTCTGGCTGAACAACCCGGTCCGTCCCCAGGAGGCGTCGGGGACCTCCGGGATGAAGGCGGCACTGAACGGCGGGCTCAACCTGTCGATCTCCGACGGCTGGTGGGACGAGCTGTACGACGGCCACGACGGCTGGACCATTCCGACCGCGGACGGGGTCGGCAACGAGACCAGGCGGGACGACCTGGAAGCCGCCGCCCTGTACGACCTGATCGAGAAGCGGGTGGCGCCGCTGTTCTACCGGCGCAACGAGGTCGGCCGTCCCGACGGCTGGGTCGACACCGTGCGGCACACCCTGGCCTACCTCGGCCCTCGGGTGCAGGCCACCCGGATGGTGCGCGACTACGTCACCGGCTACTACGGTCCGGCGTCCGTGCTGTCCAGAGAGGTGACCACGGACCTGACCGTGGCCAAGGGCCTGGCCGCCTGGAAGGACCAGGTGCGCGCGGCCTGGCCGAACGTCAGGGTGGTCAATGTCGACACTTCCGGGATCGGCACCGAGCCGTCGCTGGGCAACGTGATGACCGTGCGTGCCTATCTCGACCTCGGGGGCCTGGCCCCGGAGGACGTCGAGGTGCAGACGGTGACCGGCCGGGTCGACATGAACGAGCAGCTGCACGACATCTCGACCATGCCGATGACCTTCGTCGGCAACGGCGACGGGTTCCGGTACGAGGCGCACCTGCCGCTCACCACCTCGGGCCCGGTCGGGTACACCGTCCGGGTGCTGCCCAGGAACAAGCTGCTCGCCGCGCCGGCGGAAATGGGTCTGGTCACCACCGCCTGACTCCGCAACGCGACCCCGAAGGTGTTGAGCCGCGCCACTTTTGGGGCGCGGATCAACTTCTTCGGCGCGGACAAACGTCGCGGTTATGGGGATGGTGTGACGCGAGTCAACCATGTGATGCGCGCCGTCGATGTTGATCCGCGCCAACGGCGGGGCGCGCCAAAGGGCGGGCGACCGCGCAGGGTGGGGGCTTAGCGGTTGGCGCGGAGCAGCCACACCGTCCGGCCGGGCAGCGCCAGCGGGACCCCGGCCGGGAGCGGCGCCGCGTCCGCCGGCTCACCGGTGGGGGTGTCGGTGTCCAGCACCGGCGTGTATGAATGCCCGTAGGGCGGCCCGGGGAGCGTCAGGGTGGTGTCGCCGCCGTCGGCATGCAGCACCAGCAGCCGGGAGTCATCGGTCAGCGGCTCGCCGCCGCGGCTGTGACCACGCACGTCCCGCCCGTCGACCCACATCTGCAGGGTGCGCCTGGTGCCGTCGAACCAGTCGTGGTCGGTCATCGGCTGACCCCACGGGCTGAACCAGACCAGGTCGGGGATGCCGTCGCCGCCACCGGGCGCACGGCCGTCGAAGAACTCGCCCTGATGCAACGCGAAGGCGTCCCGGCGGATGGCAAGGGTGCGCTGGAAGAACGTCAGCAGCTGCCGGGCTTCCGGCCGCCCCTCGACCGGATTCCAGTCCAGCCAACTGATCTCGTTGTCCTGGCAGTAGGCGTTGTTGTTGCCGCCCTGGGTACGCCACAGCTCGTCACCCATGGAGATCATCGGGGTGCCGGTGGACAGCAGCACGGTGGCCGCGACGTTGCGCGCCTGCCGGGTGCGCAGCGCGATGATCCCCGGGTCGTCCGTCTCGCCCTCTGCGCCGTAGTTCCACGACCGGTTGTGGTTCAACCCGTCCCGGTTGTCCTCGCCGTTCGCCTCGTTGTGCTTGTGGTCGTAGGACACCAGATCGCGCAGGGTGAACCCGTCGTGCGCGGTGACGAAGTTGACCGACGCCCACGGCCTGCGGGTCGCGCCGAACAGGTCCGACGAGCCCGACAGCCGGTAACCCAGGTCCCTGATCCCGTCCAGCCCGCGCCAGAAGTCCCGCGTGGTGTCCCGGAAGCGGTCGTTCCACTCCACCCAGTTCTCGCCGAACCGGCCGACGGCATAGCCCTCGCCGGTCGCGTCCCACGGCTCGGAGATGAGCTTGCGGGCCGAGAGCATCGGGCTGGCCGCGATCGCGGTCAGCAGTGGCGAGTTCGGGTCGAAGGGCCCACCGCCCGGCCGGCCGTGCACGGAGGCCAGATCGAACCGGAAGCCGTCCACGCCCAACGCGTCCGCCCAGTACCGCAGCGAGTCGGTGACCATCCGGACAACGGGCAGGGTGCCGGCATTGAGCGTGTTCCCGCACCCGGTGATGTCCATTCCGCCCGGCAGGTAGTACGACGACGGCGACAGGCCCCGCCAGGACAGGTCGACCGTCAGCCCGTGGCCGCCCTCGCAGGTGTGGTTGTAGACCACGTCCAGCACCACCTCGATGCCCGCCGCGTGCAGCGCGTCGACCATCTGGATGAACTCGCCGACCTCCCGTCCCGCCGCGGTGGCGAATCCGGGATCCGGCGCGAAATAGTTCAGGGTGGAATAGCCCCAGTAATTCTGGCGGCCGCTTGCATGCAATTGCGGCTCGGCGGCGCTGGCGTGCACCGGCAGCAATTCCAACGTGGTGATGCTCAGACTCTTCAGGTGCTCGATGACGGCCGGATGGGCGACGCCGAGGAACTTGCCGCGCAGCTCCGGGGGAACGTCCGGATGCAGGCGGGTCAGTCCGGAGACGTGTGCCTCGTAGATGACGGTCTGTTCCCACGGCACCCACGGACGCATCGAGGTCGATCGTTGCACCTCGGTGACAATGCCCAGCGGGACCCGACCCAGCGTCTGGACACCGTGCGACGCGGCGGCGATCAGGTCGTAGTCGGTGGTGGTGACCTGCCGGGCGTACGGGTCGAGCAGGATCTTCGACGGATCCCGCTCCGGAACCCGAAAGCCGTACCGCTGGCCAGGTTTCACGTCCGGCACGAAGGTGTGCCAGATCCCGTAGGTCTTCTCGTCCATGGTGACCCGGCGCTCTTTGCCGTACCGGTCGATCAGGCAGAGTTGGACGTCGCTCACGCCCGGGACGCCGTCGGCGACAACGGCGAAGTTGGTGCCGTTCTCGTAGGGCGTAGCGCCCAGCGGGTACGGCAACCCCGGATAGGGGCTGGATCCGACCCGGGGCGCCGCCTCCGGGTCGATTTCGCCGGGACGGGTGCGCTTGGCGCGCCGCTTCTTCTTGCCGACCTTCGTCTTGGGCGCCCGGACAGGCGTTCCGGTGGGCGGGTGGGCGGCCGGGGCGTCATCCGCAGCAGCGCCGTCAGCGTGCTCCGCCAGGTCAACGTTGTCGGCCGGGTCATCTCCGGTGGTGTCGTGCCCGCTGTCGCCGGCCTGGTCGGGGCGGCCGACGTCGACGCCGGTGAGGTCGTTTGCGCGGCGAGGCATCGTCAGATTGTCCCCGACCCGGCCCGGCCCGGTGACCGCCGGGTGCCGGTGGGACGTGGCCGTGCGTGCGCGGCGCGCGGAGGGCCCGCGGTGCGTGCGCAACAATGACCCGCGTGACCTCCAGCCCCGCCGCGTCCTTGCGTCCGTCGATCCTGCCCGGACCCGATTCCGTCGTGCACCTGGCGGAGGTCACGGTCCGCCGCGGAGACGCCGTCCTGCTCGACGCGGTCCACTGGAGCGT
This sequence comes from Mycobacteriales bacterium, assembly GCA_038325895.1. Lineage (GTDB taxonomy): Bacteria > Actinomycetota > Actinomycetes > Mycobacteriales > Nakamurellaceae > Nakamurella. The sequence goes on along the minus strand of JBBQJM010000191.1, from coordinate 2,534 downwards.
CGACGTCGACGAGCGCTGGGTGGTGCTGGGGCCGAACGGCGCGGGCAAGACCACCCTGCTGCAGATCGCCTCGGCACAGATGTTCCCCACCTCGGGGCGGGTGCACATTCTCGGCGAACGGCTCGGCGCCGTCGATGTGGGAGACATCCGGCCGCGGGTCGGGCTGTCCTCCGCTGCGCTGGCCGGGCGGGTTGCGCCGACCGAGCGGGTGATCGACGTCGTGGTCTCCGCCGGGTACGGCGTGGTCGGACGCTGGCGGGAGCGCTACGACGAGATGGACTTCGACCGCGCCCGCGGCCTGCTGGCAGCGATGGGCGTCGGCCCGCTCGCCGAGCGGATGTACGGCACGCTCTCCGAGGGGGAGCGCAAGCGCGTCCTCGCCGCGCGGGCGCTGATGGCGGACCCGGAGTTGCTGCTGCTGGACGAACCGGCCGCCGGCCTCGACCTCGGCGGGCGGGAGGACCTGCTGATCCGGCTGTCCGCGCTGGCGGTGGACCCGGCAGCGCCGACCACCATCCTGGTGACGCACCACGTCGAGGAGATCCCGATCGCGTTCAGTCACGTGTTGCTGCTGCGGGCGGGCAAGGTGCTGGCCGCCGGGCCGATCGGCGACACCCTCACCGCGGCCAATCTGTCCGAGACGTTCGCGATGAGCCTGACCCTGGAGGCTCGTGGCGGCCGGTTCTTCGCCTACCAGAGCTGAGCCGACCTTCGCGCAATCCGGTCCGATCCCCGGTCCGGATCCCGATGTCAACCGAGAGGCGTGACGGCGTGGCCGATTTCGTTGGACTGGAGACGCACGGCGCGGTCGGGATGATCAGGCTGGACCGGCCGCCGGTGAACGCCATCAACATCCAGATCCATCACGAATTGCTCGAGGTTGCCCAGCAGGTGGCCGAGAGCGGCGCCATCAGGGCGGTGGTGCTCTACGGCGGTGAACGATCGTTCGCCGCCGGGGCCGACCTGACCGAGCTCGCGACCTGCGGCCCAGGCGAGATCACCGCGCTCGGCCGGACGCTCAACCACGCCGTCACCGCGATCACCCGGCTCGGCCAACCGGTCATCGCCGCGGTGAACGGGTACGCGCTGGGGGCGGGCTGCGAGCTCGCGCTGGCAGCGGACTTCCGGATCGTCGCCGACGACGTCCGCATCGGGCTCCCGGAAATCACCCTGGGCGTCATCCCCGGCGCCGGCGGCACCCAGCGGCTGCCCCGGCTGGTCGGCATCACCAAGGCCAAGGAGCTGATCTTCTCCGGCCGGCCGGTGGACGGGCCGGAGGCGGTCCGGATCGGGCTGGCGACCCGATCCCTGCCATCCGAAGCGGTGCTGCCGGCCGCGATGGAGTGGGCCGATCGGCTGGCAGCCGGACCAACGGCAGCGCTGGCCGCCGCCAAGAGGGCGATCGACGACGGGATGGACGGCACCATCTCGGCCGGGCTCGACCTCGAGGCGCGGCGCTTCGCGGAACTGTTCGCGACCGACGACCAGACGATCGGAATGACGTCGTTCCTGCGGGACGGACCGGGGAAGGCCACGTTCACCGGCCGGTGACCCTTCCCCGTGGCCTACCCTTTCACGCTCGATGACGTCCGGTTCCTGGCGAGCCCGCCCGGGCGGGACGCCCTCGCGGCGGCCGACTCGCTGAAGCTGACCGAGGACTCCTTGCTGGCGGACCTGACGAAGCTGCGGCGCACGGTCGGAGAGCGGTCGGCGCCGGTCGCCGAGACGATCAGGCTGCGCCGCCGTGCGATCACGAAACTGGGGAAGACCGGTGCACGGTGGCTGTTCACCGACGAATCCCTGCAGCAGGCGAGCCCGGCCGCGGTGTCCGCGCACCGGGCGGCCCGCCTGGCCGCGCTCGGCGTTCACGACCTGACGTGCTCGATCGGCACCGACGTCGCGTTCCTGGCCGCGGTCTGCCCGATGGTGATCGGCTCCGACCTCGATCCGGTGCGGCTGCTGATGGCCCGGCACAACCTGGCCGATGCCGGACTCCCGGCACGGCTGGTGGCGGCCGACGCGCTCACCCGGTCCACCCGCGGACTGCTGGGCTATGCCGACCCGGCCCGGCGCGACCGGGCGGGCCGGCGGATCACCTCGGTGTCAACAGTGCCCACGGTGGCCGAGCTGGATGCCGCTCATCCGCGGCCTCCGGTCTTGCGGCTACCGCCCGGGCTCGACTACGACGCGCTGAACCGCCCCGGAGAGGTCGAGATCGTCTCGCTGGACGGAGCCGCCCGGGAGGCCGTGCTGTGGCCGGCCGAGCTGGCCAGCACCGGCCGCCGGGCGACGGTCCTGGTCTCCGCGAGCGACCCGGTCGCCGGTTCCGGGGTGCCGGGCTACCAGCTGACCAGTGACGATCCGGACGATGCCGTCGTGGGCCAGATCGGCGACTGGCTGATCGACCCGGACCCCGCCGTGGTGCGCGCGCACCTGGGGCGGCACTACGCCGCCCGGCACGGACTGGTGCTGCGCGACCCGCATCTGGCCTATCTGCCCGGGCCCCGGCCACCGCCCGGCATCCGCGCGTTTCA
>JBBQJM010000190.1:0-7594 GCA_038325895.1 Mycobacteriales bacterium | reverse complement strand
CGGGCCGAACCCGACCTTCCTGAAGTACATCGGCCAGGTACTGCCCTCGCTCGGTGAGAACGCGGTCGTGCTGTCCACCATCGGTGATCTGTTTCCCGGCGTGTCGGCCCGCGCCGAAGAGGACGCCAGGGCGGCCCGCATCAAGGGCCGGACCGCGATGACGACGGTGATCGCCAACGCCGTGCTGCACCGCGAATCGATGCCCAGCCGCGCGGTGCGGGTGAAGTTCGACGGCGCGCCGGGCGGAGTCCTGCACCTGCATCGCGGACTGTTGAAGGCCGCGCAGGACCGCGCCTGGCAATCCCGGCGGCCACACAACCAGGCACGATCGGTCTTCATCAAGCGGATCACGGACGCCCTGGTGCCTCAGGTCGCCGAACGCCTCGGGCGCGGACCGGACGGCGAGAGTCTGGCCACCCCGGACGATCTCGACGCGATCCGGACTGACCTGCTGGAGCACGAGGGGCTGGCCGAGGCCCTGCGCGGCATCTGGCCGGCGCTCGCCGCGGGGCGACTGTTGGCGGACCTGTTCGCCTCTCCGGAGCGGATCGCCTTTGCGGCAAGCCATTTCAGCCCCGCCGACCGGAGACTGCTGGAACGGCCGAGGGCGGCGGGTAGCTGGACGCCGGCGGACGTGCCGCTGCTGGACGAGGCAGCCGAACTGCTCGGCCCCGTCGGCCAGGAGCGACTGGCTGCCGACGCCGCCGCCGAACTGGAATACGCCGGCGAGGTGCTCGACCTGATGGGGGTGTCCTCCGATCAGGACGAAACCTACGGCGACGAGGCACCTTTGGTGTCGATGGTGTCCGCGGCCAACCTCGCATCGCTGCACAACGACGTGGTGACCATGACGTCGACGGCGGAACGCGCTGCCGCGGACCGCGAATGGGCCTTCGGGCACGTGATCGTGGACGAGGCGCAAGAGCTGTCGCCGATGGCCTGGCGGATGGTGATGCGCAGGTGCCCGGTCCGCTCGATGACGCTGGTCGGCGACCTCGCCCAGACCTCGGACGCGGCCGGCGCGTCGTCCTGGGATCGGGTGCTGAAACCCTATGCGCGGCAACAGCTGCGGATCGAGGAGCTGACGGTCAACTACCGCACCCCTGCCGAGATCATGGACGTCGCCGAGCCGACGTTGTCCCGGATCGACCCGGGGGCCAAGCCGCCGCGGTCGGTGCGCGAATCCGGTGTGCCGCCCTGGCACCGCCAGGTCGACGCCGCGGAGCTGGCGGACGTAGCGGCAACGCTGGCCGCGCAGGACCACGCCGAAGCCGGCGAGGGCACTCTGGCGATCATCGTTCCGCACGCCGTCCGGGACGTGGTGGCGGTGGCGGTGCACCTTGCCACCTCGACGGCTGTGCGCGCGGACGACGGCGATCAGCAGGCCGAGGACCTGCGCGACGGCGTCTCGGTGCTGACCGTCCGAGACGCGAAGGGGCTGGAATTCGACCGGGTGATCGTGGCGGATCCGAACGGCATCCTGACCGAATCCGACCGCGGGCTCAACGATCTCTACGTCGCGCTGACCAGGGCAACCCAGCAACTCGGAGTGCTGCACACCGGGCCGCTGCCGGTGGTGCTGCACCGAATGAAGGGTGTCGCGTTCTGATCCGAGTCGGCATCGCCCGCGTTCGACGTCGGGTATTTCGCGCCGAGCGGGACAGTCAGCGTCCGGGAATCGATGTCCTGGGGCGGAACTGCGATTGCCTTGCTCGAGCCAGGTGACGATGAGCCTCACGATGGCTTCACCATTCGGGCGTCGTCTGTCCGCGGTTGGTGGAGTCTCGAGCGGAGCTACGGGTTGCCGACGCGCCCGCCTGCGACCCGGTTGGTGAGCGACAGACGGGATGTCGAAGGTGCGTGGGTCGGTCTCCGCGTCGCTGCTCATGGAGGCGGCTGCCGGACTACCAGCTGCTCTTCGACACCCTGGTGCTCGCCGGGCTCACCGATGCCGAGGCGCTCGAATGGCTCACAACGTGCGCGAACCGGCTTGAAGTCGATTCACCGCACAGATCGAGGGCGCCGTCGACTTCTGTCGGTGGAGAACCTCGCGGCCATGGGGCCTCCGCCGTTGTGAGCCCGCAGCCAGATTAGATCCGGAAACGCACCCAGATGGTTGCTTGTCAGGTCCGTGGCTTCAGTCGCAAACCAGGCATCTCCGGGGCCGGCAGCGGGCGGCCGGGATAGCCCGCTACCGGGCCGAAAAGCGAGTCGCCCTGCGGGGAGTCGGACGGCGCTCCGGCGGCTCCGATCCCGGCCATCCATTGCCGGCGGAACTCCACGATCTCCTCGTGCGTCCGCCCGATGAAGTTCCACCACATGACGATTCGCTCACCCAACGGCAGCCCGCCCAGCAGCAGCGCGCGCACCGGCCCGTCCGACCCGGCGCCGATTCGCAGGGTGCTGGTGCCGGGCGGCAGGTAGCCCATCGACGCGGCCGGTACCGGAACCCCGCAGACCGTGGCGTCCCCGGTGTCGATCAGGACTCCGTGCTCGAAGTCGTTCTCCAACGGCAGATCGACCGAAAAGCCGTGCTGGATGGTCAGTTCCGCGCCGAGGATCGGCGAGAAGGCAGTGGCCGGGGAGGTGGTGCCCAGCCAGGATCCGAGGAACACCCGCACTGCGATGCCGCTGTCGGTGGCGGTCGGCGGAACGACGTGCTCGAAAGCCGGCGCGGTGAAACGGTGCGCATCGGGCAGCGCGATCCACAGCTGGACACCGTGCAGCACCGAGGTTCCGGGCGTGGACACCTCGGAGTGGGCGATGCCGCGGCCAGCGGTCATCAGGTTCAGCTCGCCGGGCCGGACCAGCGCGCGCGAACCGACGCTGTCCCGGTGCTCGATCTCGCCGGTGAACAGCCAGCTCGCCGTCTGCAGCCCCGTGTGCGGGTGCGGCGGTACCGCCATCCCGCCGGTCTCCGCGACGTCCTGCGGCCCGTAGTGATCGGCGAAGCACCACGGACCGATCAGCGATCGGGACTTCTGCGGCAACGTACGGCGCACGGTCATCGCCCGCGGGCCGCCGAGCGGGACCTCCCGCGGCCCCAGCACCTCCAGTTCTGCGGCGGCGTTCCCGGTGCGGCCGCCGGCGCCACCGGGTTGCGTGCCGGTGCAGACGAGCTCGGCGGGATTCAGCTCGGTGTTCGTCATACCGGCAGCGTAGGCCCGCCGCGATCGCGCGAGGGGGGTGACGTCAGCGCTCCCGCGCGGGCGTGCACGCCAACCGCACGCCGTTGTCCAGCAGGGTGACGCGTAGCACCAGCGCAGCCTCCGGGCCGATGATCCCGTCGACCACGGTCAGCATCCGGTCCACGAATTCCGGCCCGTGAGCGACCTCGGGGCTTTCGGCGAGATGATGCGAGAGTTCGTGCAACACCACCAGTTCCCGCATCGCCCAGGCCGAGTTGCCCCGGCTCCCCCTAACAGACGGCACCGCCATGACGGCGCCCGCGCGCTCGTAGTGGGCCTGGGAGTCGCGTGCGCGCCCGCGTACGACCACCGGCACCGCGGCCCGCGCCCAGGCGGCGCGCACCCAGCCGAGCGCGAGAACCTTGTCGACGTAGGACTGCACCGAGTCGATCGAGGCGAACCGTCGCTCCACCGGCAGGGTCAGCCCGGACCCGGCGACCTCGATCATCGGGTACTGGGCGGATCGGTCGAAGAGCCGGTGCACCAAATGTTCGGCGTCGTAGACCCGGGACCGCTGGGCGTCGCGGGCTGCTGTCATCGGGGCCTGGTCATGTCGGGCGGTCATGTCGGGTCTTCATGTCGGGTCTTCATCGCGTCGTCCTCCCATCCTCACGGCAGGACCGTCAGGATGCGCCCTCGATGCCCACCCGCGCACCGCCGATCGATCGTTCGGCGCCGAGCCGGGCGCGGCGGCCCGCCTGGTCGCCCGCCTGTTGCGATCTGACGGAGTAACCGCTGCTCGCGCGGGTACCGCCCCAGCTCCCGCGCGCGGTGGAGTTCGCCCGGTAGTGCTCCGCGAGTTCGATCTCCCGTTCCCGCAGCACCAGCGCCACGCTCGCGCCGTCGGTCCCGATGCGCGCGCTCCCGACCTCGCCGTGGTCGGCGACCCCGGTCGTCCCGGTCGCCTCCCGTTCGACCTGCTGACGCGCCTCCGTCAACCTCACTCCGATCCGTGCCGCGAAGGCCTGCTGGAAGTTGATCCTGGCCGTGGTGGCGTGCACCGGCCGCTCTACCAGCTCGTAGTCGTAGCTGACCTCCCGCCGCCAGCGGTCGTACCGCTCTGAACCGGGGATCTTGACCTGCTTGGTGACCTTCTCCCGGGCGTAGTCTCCGGACTTGATGTAGGCGTCGGAGGCCTGCACCATCTGCACCACCAGGGAGGCGTACAGCGCCTCCACGGTGTCGATGTCGGTGTCGAATCCGTACGCGTAGACCCGGCTGGAGTCCCTGGCGATGTCGCAGGTGAGGTTGTTGGCACGGCCGATGGCCAGGAACAGCTGGACGTAGGTGCGCAGGCCGCGCTTGCCGGACTCGCCGATGGTGACGGTCCGCTGGGTCGGCCGGACCCGCCGCTGGCGATGTTCACTGTGCGCCCTGGCCACCGCGAGGTCGACGGCAGACAGGGTCGCCAGCCGCTGTGCCGCTTGCAGGTACGCGTCCGCCTCGTGTTCGTTGTCGGTGCTCTCGGCCTTGCGCAGCAGCGCCGCGATCCGAGTCAGGTCCTTGTCTGCCATGTGCGGCCCCCGCGGTCAGATGGTGGTGGTGTCGGTGGCATCGGTGGCCCTGCGAGTCGGTGTTCCCGCAGGACCCTCCTTCATGGACGAGAGCATGCCAACGACCACCGACAGCCCGTGTTGCGCGCCGACCGGCCGGCCTGCCCGCCCAGTTCAAATTGGGGTTCAGTTCGGTCAATGGGGCTCAGTTCAGCTCGGTGCCGGTGGCTTTCCGGCAGAAGTTCCACAGCCGCCGGCGGGCGTCGGGGTTGTCCTTCTGCCAGGGCAGGTAATGGGTCGGCCGGACGCGGCGGTCGTGCCAGAACTGGCCGGTGCTGAGCCCCGGTTCGCCGGCGGCGGCCAGCCAGACGATCGTGTCGGCACCCTGCTCGGCGGAGCGCAGGATCGGCCGGGTGACTTTTTCGAAGGTCGGCAGCGACCCGGTGACCCCGGGTGTCGCGGCCCACCCCGGATGCATGCTGTGCACGACGGGATCGCCGGGCTGGATGAAAGCGGCGGCGAACTGCTCGGCCAGCACCACCTGCATCCGCTTCGTCCGGGCATAAGCGGTGGCGCCCTTGTACTCACCGGACTGGTACTCCAGGTCGTCGGCGGGCAGCGGAGCCGTGTACATGCCGCCGGAGGACACCCAGATCACCCGCCCGTCGCCGTCGGCCTGCAGCAGCGGTCGCAGCCCGGCGGTGAGCAGGAACGGCCCCAGCACGTGGGTGGCGAAGGTCACCTCGTGTCCCTGTGCGGTGACGGACCTCTCGGGCGGCAGAACGCCGGCGCAGTGCACCAGGCCGTGCAGCGAGCCGACGTCACCACCGATGGTGTCGACCAGGGCGCGGACCGCGTCGAGGTCGCTGATGTCGGCCTCGTGCTCGACCAACTCCGCGTCTCGCACCTGCAGCCGGATCTTCGCAGCGGCTGTGCCCAACCGATCGCTGCTCCGGCCAACCAGGTGCACCCGCGCTCCGAGGGCCGCCAGGCCCACTGCAGTCGCGGCGCCGAGTCCGGAACTGCCGCCTGTCACCACGATGTCGACCTGACGATCGAAGGGCACCGGATCCGCCGGCCACCAGGACTTGCGCAGCCACGGCCCGATCGCGCTGTACCCAGGGACGACCAGCACGTCCAACACCCGATCCAGCATTGCGGCGGGGAAGGACGGTCCAACCGGCGACGGGCTGGTCTCGGTGTTGCTGTCGGAGTTCATCTGCGTGCTCATGTCTTCGATCGTAGGTGCGCCCCGCGGTTGCCCCCGGCGCGTGGCTCCGCACCCGAGTCGCCACTTTCGGACCTTCCGCCGCCTTGCGAAGGACCGAAAATGGCGACTCGATGGGCGGCCGTTGGCACAGCGCGAGGCAGGCGGCAACGATCGGCTCGGTAGCGGTCAGGACCTGTCCGCTTCGTCCGGCAAGCTGAGTCCATGTCGGACAGCTCGGCGCGGCTGCCGCGGTTGCTGTCGCTGCTCCAGGCCCGGCGCGACTGGCCAGGTGATGCGCTGGCCGACCGCCTGGAGGTGAGCGCACGCACCGTGCGCCGGGACGTGGACCGGTTGCGCGATCTGGGCTACCCGGTGCGGGCCACCAAGGGGCCCGATGGCGGGTACCGGCTCGACGCCGGCGCCGACCTGCCGCCGCTGCTGTTCGACGACGAGCAGGCGGTCGCGGTCGCCGTGGCGCTGCAGACCGCCACCGGCAGCGTCATCGGCGTCGAGGAGGGCGCGCTGCGGGCGCCTGGCCACCGTGCGTCAGGTGATGCCGGCCCGGCTGCGCCAACGGATCGACGCGCTGCAGGTGACGACGGTGGCCCATGACTCCGCGGACCGGCCGCGGTTGAACACCGAACACCTCCTTGCCATCGGCGCCGCGGTACGCGCGCACGAGGTGCTCCGGTTCGGCTACGAGACGCCCAACCGGAGCGGCGAGGACCGGGCGTGGCAACCGCCGCGGCGGGCCGAACCTCACCACCTGGTGACGTGGGGCTCCCGGTGGTATCTCGTCTGCTGGGACCTGGACCGGGACGACTGGCGCACCTTCCGGGTGGATCGAATGATCCCGAAAAACCCGACCGGCCCACGGTTCCCGCCTCGCGAGCTGCCCGGCGGCGATGTGGCGAGCTACATCGACGCGTCATTCCGCGGCGGCGAGTGGCCGTGCCGCGGGGAGTTCATCCTTAACGCGCCGGCCGCGCAGATCGACTCCTGGGTGAGGGGGCAGGCGGTGGTGGAAGCGCTCGGACCGGACCGCTGCCGGGTGGTCGCCGGGTCGTGGTCGTGGGATCGGTTGGCCGTCTGGACCGGTCTTTTCGAGGTCGACATCGAGATTGTCGGGCCGGCCGAATTGCGCACGGCGGCCGCGCGTCTGGCCCGCAGGTACCAGGCGGCCGCAGACACTGTCCCAACGCCGTCCCCGGCGTCACCCTGAAATCACCCAGACGCCGGCGCCCGGCCGAGCGCGAAGGTCGGCGACGCCGTCACCGGGCAGTCCCGCAGCACCACCCACCGCACGATCAGCAACAGCATGATGGCCTCCATCTGACCTTCGATGTCGCGGCCTTCGCCTACCGCCCACGGCGTATCGGTAGCGACCCTGAAGCCGGCGACCGCTTGCGCGGCCAGAATGGCCAGCCCCCAGCCCACATCCGGCTGGCCGCGACCGCCACCACGTCGGCGCGGGTCGCGAGATGGCGACGACAAGTGCGGTCGTCCCATCCGACGCCTGCGACCGACAGTCCAGGAACAGTCCACCCTCCGTCCACGACAAAGGGCCCCGGTCCGCGTCACCGCGACCAGGGCCCTTCATCGTCTGTCTCAACCAGAGTGGGCAAGGGGGGAGTTGAACCCCCACGTCCTTTCGGACACACGGACCTGAACCGTGCGCGTCTGCCATTTCGCCACTTGCCCGA
>JBBQJM010000189.1:0-7594 GCA_038325895.1 Mycobacteriales bacterium | reverse complement strand
CGTCCAGCAGGTCGTGCGCCTCGGCCAGGCTCGGCGCGGGATGCTCGACGTCGCAGCGGAACGCCCGCCACTGCCCGTCGCTGGGTACCAGACCGATGTCGAGCGCCGGCAACCTGACGACGGCGCCGGCATCGAGTGCGGCGACCGCCATGTCGCCGCCGACCGGCAGTCCGCGCATGTCCCCCGGTCGCGGTAGCAGCAGCGCTGCCCCGCCGCCCCGACGCAGCAGCGGCAGCAAGGCTGCCGATCCGGCGCTCGGCCAGCCGGGCCCGGGAAGCCCGGTGGCGTCGGCAATCTCGGTGGAAGCGGCGCGAACACCAGCCCGGTGGCCGGCGTCGTCGATGGCCGCCAGCACCTCGTCAGCGCTGGCCCCACCCTGCCACGCCGCAGCCCACAGGGCCATGGTGGTGGCCGCGCGGAGGGCGCCGATTCCGGACATGAGGGCTACCGTACGTCACGCTCGGACAGGCCACGCCGCTGTGCACAATCCGGGCAGCATCCCGACGCAAACGCCGGAAATTCCGGTAGCATCCCGGCCCCCATTCCACCCGCGATCCACCGACCGCTGCCGCCGACTGCAACGTCCGGATCGACACGCCCGCCCGGCTGGGCGGGATGCGGTCCGGGTCCGCGTACCGTGGCTCTCCGTGCCTGACCGTCCGCTCGCCGCGCCCCGGCGTGCCAAACCCGTTGCCACCGAGATCCCAGCCACCATCGACACTGTGGCCGAGGACCCGCTCTCCGGCTTCTGCGGTGCGGTGGTGGCGTGCACCTCGACCGCGGTGACCCTCGAGGATCGCAAGGGGCGCCGCCGGGTCTTCCCGCTGACTCCCGGAGCGTTCCTGGTGGACGGTGCGCCCGCCACCCTGGTACGCCCGCCGAGCGCGCCGGTTGCACCGCAGCGGTCGGCGTCCGGGTCCAGAGCCGTCGCGGGTTTGCGCGCGAGAACCGCGAAAGCGACACGGATCTGGGTGGAAGGCATCCACGATGCCGCGCTGGTGGAACGCGTCTGGGGGCACGACCTGCGGGTGGAGGGCATCGTCGTGGAGCCGATCGACGGCCTGGACAACCTGCAGTCGGCGGTCGCCGAGTTCCGTCCGGGTGCCGGACGGCGGCTCGGCGTGCTGGTCGATCACCTGGTGCCGGGGTCGAAGGAGAATCGCATTGCCGACGGCGTGTTGGCCAGGTACGGCCATTCCGTGCTGATCACCGGCCATCCGTACATCGACATCTGGCAGGCGGTGCGGCCGGGCGCGGTCGGCATCGCCGCATGGCCGTCGGTTCCACGGGGTATTGACTGGAAAACCGGGGTGTGCGCGGCTCTCGGAGTGCCGGACACCCGGACCATGTGGAACAGGGTGAACGGTGCGGTCAGCAGCTACCGGGATCTGGACACCCCGCTGATCACCGCGATGGAGCGATTGATCGACTTCGTCACCGAACTTGATGGCGACAGCGATCTCGGCGCCCACCCACGGGAGGTCCGCAGGCCGCGTTGACCCGGTTCGTCACCGAACCCGACAGCCCCTGATTCTTGGCCCCGACCTGCAATTCCCGAGCCACCGGTGATTGCTCTGGCAGGATGAATTCATGTCCGCATGGGTTTGGTTCGCCGGCGCGGTCCTGCTGTCGATCGCCGAGGTCCTCGGTGCGGAATTCGTGCTGCTCATGCTCGGCGGCGGCGCGCTGGTCACGGCCGGCGTCGCGTTGTTTTTGCCGGAGCTGTTGTGGCTGCAGTTGATCGTGTTCGCGCTGGCCTCGGTCGCGTTGGTGCTCGGGCTGCGGCCGATGTTGCTGCGCAAGTACTACCAGCCGTCCGCGATCCGTACCGGCATCGAAGCGCTGATCGGGTCGAAGGCCACCGTGGTGTCCACCGTCGATTCCGACGGCGGGCAAGTGAAGATCGGCGGCGAGGTCTGGTCGGCGGTGGGCATGGAAGGCCACCGCCCGCTGCCGCCGGGTACGTCCGTCACAGTCGTCGAGGTCCGCGGCGCCACCGCGGTCGTGATTTGGGGGCCATAACCATCATGGATCCAGTTCTGATCGTCGCCATCGTCATCGTGGTGCTCGTGGTAGTGGTGCTCATCCGGTCCGTCAAGGTGATCCCGCAGGCCCAGGCCGCCGTGATCGAGCGGCTCGGGCGGTTCAACAAGGCCAGCGGAGCCGGCCTGGTGTGGCTGATGCCGTTCGTCGACCGGATCCGGGCACGCATCGACCTGCGCGAACAGGTGGTGTCCTTCCCGCCGCAGCCGGTGATCACCGAGGACAACCTGACGGTCTCGATCGACACGGTCGTCTATTTCCAGGTGACGGATCCGCGAGCTGCGGTGTACGAGATCGCCAACTACATCGTGGCCGTCGAGCAGCTGACCACCACCACGCTGCGCAACGTCGTCGGCGGGATGAACCTGGAACAGACGCTGACCAGCCGTGATTCGATCAACGGGCAACTGCGCGGGGTGCTGGACGAGGCCACCGGCAAGTGGGGCATCAGGGTCGCCCGGGTCGAGCTCAAGGCGATCGACCCGCCGCCGTCCATCCAGGAGGCGATGGAGAAGCAGATGCGAGCCGACCGGGACAAGCGCGCGATGATCCTGAACTCCGAGGGCCTGCGCGAGTCGTCGATCAAGACCGCCGAGGGTCAGAAGCAGGCCGCCGTGCTGACCGCGGAAGGCGCCAAGCAGTCCTCGATCCTGGCCGCCGAAGGCGAGCGGCAGTCCCGGATCCTGCGCGCCCAGGGTGAACGCGCCGCCCGCTACCTGCAGGCGCAGGGCCAGGCCAAGGCCATCGAGAAGGTGTTCGCCGCGGTCAAGGCCGGCAAACCGACCCCGGAACTGCTCGCCTACCAGTACCTGCAGACGCTGCCCCAGATGGCGCAGGGCGACGCGAACAAGGTGTGGATGATCCCCAGCGACTTCTCCAAGTCGCTGGAGGGCTTCGCCCGGATGCTGGGGACCAAGGGCGACGACGGGGTGTTCCGCTACGAGCCGCCCGCCGATGAGCCGGTTGACCCGAACAAGCCCAAGGCGCGGCCCGGCGACATCGACGACGACGTCGCCGACTGGTTCGAGGGCACCTCGGCCGCGGAGGTGGCCGAGGCCGTCAAGGCAGTGGAACGAGAAGCCGCGGTGACCATCGCCGACCAGGACGCCGCGCGGGCGGCCGCCTACCGGGACCGCGTGGAGATCACACCGCCCGCGCCGCAACAGCTTCCGCAGGGACACGACCAGGCGTACCCGGGTCGCGATGACTCACCCCCGGCCGGATTCCCGTACCAGCCCCCCGGCCCCCCGGAGCCGTACGAGCCGGGACAACACTGACCGGCCCGTCCGTTCCGGCGGGTCTGCCTGTGCCAATGGCCATTGTCGGCACCGGACGGCTGGGTACCGCACTGACCCGAGCGCTGCACGAATCCGGGGTCCCGGTGACCGGGCCCCACGGTCGTGGATTCGACGGCACCGGCGCAGGGGTGGTGCTGCTGTGCGTTCCTGACGACGCGATCGCCGCGGCGGCCGCCGCCGTCACCGCCCCCGGTGTGTTGCTGGGCCATTGCTCCGGGGCGTCGCGGCTGGACGTGCTGGGTGATCACGAGGGTTTCAGCCTGCACCCGTTGATGACGGTGACCCGCGACGGCGCTGACTTCCGCGGGGTCACCGCGGCGGTGGCCGGACGGACACCGCGAGCGCTCGCGGCGGCGACCGCTTTGGCCGTCGCGCTGGGCCTGCGGGCCGTGCAGGTCGCGGAATCGGATCGGGCGGCATATCACGCGGCCGCTGCCATCGCCTCGAATTTCTTGATCACCCTGCAGGACGCCGCCGCAGAGCTCATGGCCACGGCAGGGCTCGATCGCGGTGTGCTGCTGCCGCTGGCCCAGGCCGCGTTGGACAACTGGGCCAAGGCCGGTCCGGCCGCCCTCACCGGACCCGTGGCCCGCGGCGACACACGTACGGTCGAGCTGCACCGGGAAACCGTCGCCGAGCGGACGCCTGACCTTCTCGGCCTGTTCGACGCGTTGGTGACGGCCACCGAACGGCTTGCCGGCCGGGCCGGGACCGCGGTCGGGGTGCGCCCCGCGCTGCGCGGCGGCAGTCTGAGTGAGACAGTGTCGGAGATCCGGTAGCGGCGGCGACCTCGTCCGAGAGCCGGGCCGGCGTCCCGGACCGATGCCATCGCCTCCGAGGACGGCACCGTCCGATCCCCCCGACACTCGCGCATCGGAGTCCACCAACCCATGAAAACCGTCCGCACGGTGCGCGATCTGCGCGCGGCACTGTCGACTGGGCGCGCGACCGGTGCGTCGGTGGCGCTGGTGCCCACCATGGGCGCCCTGCCCGACGGGCACCTGGAACTGGCCAGGCGAGCCAGGGCCGAGAACGACATGGTGGGGATGTCGATCTTCGTCAACCCCGCGCACTTCCACGACCCGGCCGCTCTCGCCGCCGACCCACGGGTCGAGGCCGCCGTCGCGGACCTGGCCGCAGGGGTCGGGGTTGACCTGCTGTTCGTGCCGTCGGCGGCGGAGATCTACCCTCCCGGGTTCTCGGTGACCGTTGCGTTGCACGGGCCGATTGTCGAGACCCTGGAGGGCGCCCAGCGCGGCACCGGGCATTTCCGCGGCGTCACCACGGTGGTCAGCAAACTGCTCAATATCGCGGGAGCACAGCGGGCGTATTTCGGCGCCAAGGACGCCCAGCAGGCACGGGTGGTGCGGGGCATGGTGACGGATCTGAACATCGACACCGAGATCGTGACCGTACCAACCGTCCGGGAACCGGACGGGCTCGCGATGTCGAGCCGCAATCGACGGCTCAGCCCGGCCGAACGCCGCCAGGCGACGGGTCTGTTCGCTGCGTTGCGGGCCGCGCAGCAGATGAATTCCGGCGGAGAGGGGCGCGGTCAGATCATCCTCGACGAGGCGGGCCGGATTCTGACACAGCACGGGATCATTCCGGAGTACCTCGCCCTTGTCGACGCCGACACGTTCCTACCCACCACCACCGTCGGTGTGCGGCCCGCCGTGCTGCTGGTGGCCGCTCAGATCGGCAACACCAGACTGATCGACAACGCGCGCCTGGGCCCGCCCCAGTCTGTGAGATAGGCCCACGGCCGGTCATCGCCGATGATCACCGTCGACGTCCGCCTGGGCCCGCCCCCCTCGGTGAGGTGACAACAACCACTGGTGGAGTGGCTCACACGTCACCCACCGCGCCGCTTTCCGGTGGTGAAATGGAACATTGTTGCCATCGTGGCGGTTTCATCTCACGTTCGTCTCACGCAGCGAATACCCGGCAGGCCAGCGAAGGAGCAGCCGATGTCGACTCGTCCATCCGCCGACAACGCGCGGCGCCCGGTGACAATCCCCGGAGTGCTGGAGTTGAAGCGGGCCGGCACGCCGATCGTGATGGTGACGGCGTACGACTACCCGAGCGCCCGGGCAGCGGAGGCCGCCGGAGTCGACATGGTGCTTGTCGGTGATTCCGGTGCGATGACCGTGCTGGGCCACCCGAGCACGGTGGCGGTGACCGTCGAGGAAATGCTGGTGCTGGCGAAGGCCGCTCGCCGCGGCACCGAAACCCCTTTGTTCGTGGTTGATCTCCCGTTCGGGTCGTACGAGGTCAGCGACGAGCAGGCCATCGCGACCGCGGTCCGCTTCGTGAAGGAAGCCGGCGCCGAAGCCGTCAAGCTGGAAGGCGGCGGCCCCGCGTCGGTCAGCCGGGCCAGGGCGATCGTCGGAGCCGGGGTCCCGGTCATGGGCCACGTCGGACTGACACCGCAGACCGCGACCGCACTCGGCGGCTACCGCGCCCAGGGCCGCAGCGTCGAATCGGCGCTGAAGATCGCCCGTGGAGCGCTGGACCTGCAAGCCGCCGGCTGTTTCAGCATCGTGTTCGAGGCCGTGCCCAGCGTGCTGACCGAGGACCTGGTGCCCCTCATGCGCATTCCGGTGATCGGAATCGGGGCGGGGCCGGCCGCCGACGGCCAGGTGCTGGTGTTCCACGACCTGCTGGGCATCAGGGACGGCGCGGGGGCGAAGTTCGTCCGTCGGTATGCCGACCTGCAGGACGCCATGAGTGAAGGGGTGGCCAGCTACGCGGCGGACGTCCGGTCGGGCGCGTTTCCGGCGTCGGAACACGGCTACGGGATGGATCCGGCGGAGTTGGCGATCTACCGGGCGCGTCGTGGTGAGATCGCCACGGTCGCAGACGATCTGGCACAGTTGCTGCGGTGACGTCAGAGCAGGGCCGGTTCAGCGACGATTTTGCCGACGACTTCAGCGACGAATTCGATCCAGGCGCGGTGGTGGCACTGACGTCCGCCCTGGTCAGGCTGCGCACCGTGCACGACCACGAGGCGTCCCAGGTGGAGACCCCGGCCGCCGATCTGCTCGCCGACACGATGCGCGGCTTCGGCTGGAACGTGACGGTCACCGAAGTGTCACCGGGGCGACCGAACGTTGTGGCCGAAGTGCACGGCGCCCGGCCCGGCCGCACGTTGATGTTCGAGGGTCACCTGGACGTCGTCACCGAGGCCGACCCGGATCTGTGGTCCTTCGATCCGTACAGCGGTGAGGTCGTCGACGGCCGCCTGCGCGGCAGGGGATCGGCCGACATGAAGTCCGGCGTGGCCGCGATGGTGCACGCTGCCAGGGCCGTCGAACTCGGTGGGTTCGACGGCCGGATCGTCCTCGGCGCGCTGGCCGACGAGGAGGGAATGATGCTCGGCGCCAAGTACTTCGCCGGCGATGTGCGGGCCGGGTTGTGGGGCGTCATCGATGGCGTGATCGTGTGCGAGCCCGAGGGCGGCGAGGTCTGCCCGGCCGCCAAGGGGGCGATCCGACTGCAGGTGGAGCTGATCGGGGTGATGGCGCACGGTGCCATGCCGCAGATGGGCCGCAACCCCGTTCCGGCGGTGGGCTCGCTGCTGGTGGGGCTGGACCAGATCCAGCAGGCGATCAGGGCCCAGACGGGAACACACCCGTTGCTGGGCGAGTTCTCGTTGACCCCGACCGTGCTGCAGGCCGGCTCACACGACCAGATCAACGTCATCCCGGCCACCGCCTCCCTCGCGCTGGACATCCGCACCGTTCCCGGCGTGGATCACCGGATGTTGATCGAGTTGATCATTCGACTGGCCGACACGCTGGCCGCGGAATCGGGCCTGCGTGCCCGGGTCACCGTCCTCGACGACCGGCCTCCGGTGGACACCCCGGTCGATTCGCCCGTGGTCCAGGCGATGTTCGCCGGCCACCACGCGGCGACGGGACGACCGGCTGTGCTCGGCGGCGTGCCCGGCACCACGGACGGCACCATCCTGACCCGCGACTCGGGACTGCCCACCGTCGTCTATGGTCCGGGCGGCAAGTGGATCGCGCACCAGGCCGACGAATATGTCGAGGTGGCGGACATCGTGATCAGCACCCGCGCGTACATCGCCGCTGCCAGGCACTTTCTCGCCGGGCCGCACCAATGACCGCCGACACCCTCGCCGACGTCACCTCCACCCTCCGTGCGTTCCGATGATCATGAATGCCCTTGCCGACGTCCCCGGGATTCGGGTCGGTCACCACACCGCGACCAGTGACGGGTACCTCACC
>JBBQJM010000188.1:0-7596 GCA_038325895.1 Mycobacteriales bacterium | reverse complement strand
CCTCATTCTGCCCCGGCCCACTGGACCCGGGCACGAAAAACACCCCGGGTCTACGTGGACCTCGGGGCGTCGTCGTGGCGGGGAGCTTCAGCCGCGAACGGGCACCGGGATCCGGTACCCGTAGAAAAACTCTCGCTGTGCGTGTGCACGGCGAGAGCCCGCTTGCTGAGACATGCAGGTAGTAGACCACATTCATCGGCACTCCTGTACCCCCTTACCCGCCGTTGTACTCGATCGGGTCGAACCCCCCGGCGGCGCGCTCGAACATGTGACCGCCCTGTCGGTCCTGCCGGGTAGCGTTGTTCCCGTCATGACAAGCCTGTTCGAGCTCCCGCCCACCGCGACGGCGCCCGTCCCGCCGTCCGCCGGGTCGTCGGCGTCCGCCCGGATCGGCGGCACCTTGTCAGCGGCGCACCAGCAGGCCGCGGACGACCGTGCGCAGCACCGGCGCGAACAGATCGCTGCCCTGCTGGAGGGTCTCAATCCGCCGCAGCGGGCGGCGGTGGAACACCGCGGTGCGCCACTGCTGGTGGTGGCCGGAGCCGGATCGGGAAAGACGCGCGTGCTCACCAGACGCATCGCCTACCTGCTCGCGGCCGGCGGCGCTCAGCCGGGCGAGATCCTGGCCATCACCTTCACCAACAAGGCCGCCCGGGAGATGAAGGAACGCGTCGTCGACCTCGTCGGCCGGCGGGCCTTTGCGATGTGGGTGTCGACGTTCCACTCGATGTGCGTGCGGATCCTGCGGGCCGAGGCCGCCCACCTGGGGATGAAGTCGACTTTCACGATCTACGACGCGGCCGACTCGCAGCGTCTGGTGCATCTGGTGGCGTCCGGGCTGAACCTGGACACCAAACGCCACCCGGCCCGCTCGCTCGCGGCAGCGATCTCTCACCTGAAGAACGAGTTGATCGACGCGCGGGCCGCGGCCGATCGCGCCGAATCGGAGCAGGAAAAGATCGTCGCGCAGGTCTACGACGGTTACCAGGCGCGATTGAAGGCCGCATCGGCTTTCGATTTCGACGATCTGATCATGCAGACGGTGGCGCTGCTCCAGGCATTTCCGGCGGTCGCCGAACACTATCGGCGGCGTTTCCGGCACGTCCTGGTGGACGAATACCAGGACACGAACCACGCGCAGTACATGCTGGTCCGCGAACTGGTCGGTGGATCCTACGACACCAGGGAGATCCGCACTGTCGACGGCGATCTCGTGCGCGATGCGGCGTCCGATGTGCCCGCGGCCGAGCTCGTCGTGGTGGGCGACGCCGACCAGTCGATCTACGCCTTCCGCGGTGCGACGATCCGGAACATCACCGAATTCGAACGCGATTATCCCAATGCCCGCACCATCATGTTGGAGCAGAATTACCGGTCGACCCAGACGATCCTGTCCGCGGCAAATGCGGTCATTTCCCGGGATCGGCACCGGCGCGCGAAGAATCTGTGGACCGCGGAGGGTAACGGCACTCAGATCGTTGGTTACGTCGGCGACAACGAGCACGACGAGGCCCAATTCGTGGGCAAGGAGATTGACGCGCTGGTCGATGCGGGCGAGGCGAAATTCGGTGACGTCGCCGTCTTCTACCGCACGAACGCCGCGTCGCGAGCACTGGAGGACGTGTTCGTCCGGACCGGCATGCCGTACCGGATCGTCGGCGGCGTCCGGTTCTACGAGCGCAAGGAGGTCAAGGACGCCCTCGCCTACCTCCGGGCGATCGCCAATCCCGACGACGAGGTCAATCTCCGGCGGATCCTGAACACACCGCGACGGGGAATCGGCGACCGTGCCGAGGCCGCCGTGGCGGTGTTCGCCGAGCGGGAACGGATCACCTTCGGCGACGCGCTGCAGCGGATCCGTGAGATACCCGGCCTGGCGGTGCGTTCGGCGAACTCCCTGATGTCTTTCGCTGAGTTGCTCTCCGGGTTGCGAGCAGAGGTGGGCTTCGGGATGGAGCCAGCCGATCTGCTCACGGCCGTGCTCGACCGCACCGGTTACCGCGCCGAACTCGAGGGCTCGGACGATCCGCAGGACGGGTCCCGGTTGGAGAACCTCGACCAGTTGGTCAGCGTGCTCCGCGAGAACACCGAGAACCTCATGGCAGGAAGGGCTCTCGCCGTTGCCGTCGACCAGAGCGCCGGCGCTGGGGAATCGGACGGCGACGCCGATGCCGTGGCGCCCGAGCCTTCCGATGACGACGTTCCCCGGGATGCCGGGGATCTGCTCGTCGCTGTGCTGGAACAACTCTCGCTGGTCGCCGACGCCGACGCGGTGCCCGATTCCGACGACGGCGTGGTCACCCTGATGACCCTGCACACCGCGAAGGGCCTCGAATTCCCCGTGGTGTTCCTCACCGGTTGGGAGGACGGCATCTTCCCGCACATGCGCTCTCTCGGTGACGACAAGGAACTGGCCGAGGAACGGCGGTTGGCCTATGTGGGCATCACCAGGGCGAAGCAGCGGCTGTACCTGTCGAGGGCCGTGTTGCGGTCGGCGTGGGGACAGCCCGGGGCGAACCCGGCATCCCGATTCATCGACGACATCCCGGCTGACCTGGTGGACTGGCGTCGCACCGACGAAGAGGCCAAACGCGGCGGGTTCATCGGCGACAGCTCGTTCGAGAACGACTTCACCTATGGGGGAAGAACTTTCGGCTCCGGCCGGTTCGGATCGCGGTCCTACGGCTCGACCACGTTCGGTGGCGAATCCTCCGGCAGGTCCGCTCCGGTCACCGCCGGCCGGTTCGGGGCGGCCTCGTCGTCACGGGCGACGGGTCGACGCGGAGCGGCGCTCGGTTCCCGGTCGACCCTGGAACTCGCGGTGGGGGATCGGGTCTCGCACGACAAGTACGGTCTCGGCTCGGTGGTCGCGGTCGACGGGGTGGGCCAGCGGGCCACCGCCACCATCGACTTCGGCACCGCGGGCAAAGTGAGGCTGATGCTCATCGGCGGCGTTCCGATGACGAAACTCTGAGCGGTCGTCCGGGCCGGGTCAGGTCTCAGGAACGGACCAGGGCGGACGGGATAACCGTGACCGGAAATGGTTGTGCCAGCGTAACCGCGGAGTCGCCAGTAGCCTCGCCCGCGGTGACGTAGCGCCCATCGACCAGGTCGAAGGCGGTGATCGACGGTACGACCGGGTCGACGATCCAGAAGCTGGCGACACCGGAGTCCTCGTACTTCGAGCGTTTGAACACCGCGTCCTTGCGGCGGGTCGACGGGGACAGCACCTCGACCGCGAGCAACAACGGCCTGGTGATGTTCGCCGGTCCGATGTCCTCCTTGCGCACGACCAGCAGGTCCGGCTGCAGCGAGGTACGGATGTCGGGACGCCAATCCAGCGGTGCGAAGAACACCTCCAGATCCGGCGGACAGGCCGCGGCCAGCAGCAAATGCAGGCGCGCCGCGGCGCGCTGGTGGCGGGGGACGGGCGCCGGGCTCACCAGTAACGCCCCGTCGAGCAGTTCGTACTGCAGGCCGTCCTCGGGAATGAGGTCGAGGTCGTGGACCGTCCAGTCGTGGGACTCACGGGGCATCACGGTCATGTCCGTCATGGTCCACCTCCAGGGACGCGCTGTCATCGGCGATCACCGCGGCATCGTGACAGAGTGCGGCCGATCCGCCAGTGAGTTATCCACATCCCCAGGTCGGGGCCGGTCTCAGCGAGTGGTCGGGTGCTGCTCGGTGGTGCCGCGGGTCTGCCACAGCCACATCAACCCCAGCACCGGCAGGATCACCGGGACGTAGCCGTACCCGGCACCGAACCTGGACCACACGGTGTCGTGCGGGAACACGTCGGCATCGATGATCGATGCGAACCCGATGATCACCACGCCGACCATCTCGGTGCCAACGGCCGCCCAGGCCAACGGCCGGGACCACCGCCGGTTGGTCAGCAGACCGATCGTCGCGCAGACGTAGACGATGCCGGAGAACAGCGACAGCGCGTAAGCGACCGGCGCCTCGTCGAACTTCGTCGCGATCTGGACGATCCCGCGCGCGGTGGCCGCCAGGGCGAAGATCGCATAGAGCGCGATCAGCAGGCGGCGCGGTCCGGTCGGCGGCGAGTCGTCCCCGGGGTCGGCGGTGGTCCGGCCGGTCTCGGACAGGTCAGCCATTGCCGGCCTGCCCCAGCTGCATCAGACGCAACGTCATCACGGCCGCCACCACCGCAGTGAAGCACAACGACAGCGATCCCCATCTGGTCCGTTCGATCCTGGCCAGGTGGAACCCCAACGGGACCGGCAGCAGGATGCCGAGCGAGTAGGCGATGAACGTCACCGATTCGTCCAGCTCGGCGCCGGCGATCAGCCTGCCGATCGCGATCACCGTCTGCACCAGCAGCGCCGCCTCCAGCACGATCGCGCCGATCATCTGCGCATCTGTGGTCGGGCGCCGGCGGTAGGCCTGGATGCCGGTCCACGCGCCCAGCAGCAGTGCCGCCGCGAGGACGCCGATGGCCAGGCCGTGGATCATCCTTCGATCATCGCTGATGTTCCGGCGGCGCCAAACCCACGACCGGCGACAGCGAGCCAACCGCTGTCGGGTGCCGGCCCGGCTGTCGCTTCGCCCTACCGCCCCGCGTCATTGCTACGGTCGATCCCGTGACTCCCGCCGCCTGCCACGCGTGCCCCGCGGCAGGGACCCGTTGACCAGCACCTCGAACCGTTCGGAAGACGGCGGCGCCGAGCAAGCTTCGGCTCGGCTGCTCGGCGGGTTGTTGCTGCTCGCCGGGGTGCTCGTCGGGGTGTGTCCGTTGATCGGCGTGGTCACCACCGCCGACTTGTCACCGACCGGGGCGGTGACCATCGCCGCATTCACGGCGGTGCTCCCAGGCCTGCTTGCGGTCGCCCTCGCTTTGACCCGGCCGATGCTCGGGCTGGCGGCGACGGCGGGCGCGGGGCTGATCGGTCTGGCGCGGCTGTTCGCCGATCTCGCGCTACTCACCGAGACCGACGGCGTCACCCGCCCTGAGCTGTTCTATGAGGCGACCGACCGGGCGCGGCCGTTCGCCACCACCGGTGGTGTGTGGCTGCTACTGGTCGCTGACCTGCTGATGGTTCTCGTCGGGGTGCTGGCCGCCGGACTGCTGGCCCGCGCCGGCGCCGAGGATTCCGGCGCCGGCCCCGAGCCGCTGTTCGGGTCGGTGCCCGACCCGGCGATCGCCGCGAATGGCCGGCCGGAGGCGATCACCGAAGCCGATCGGGAAACACGGCTGGACGACTCGGTGCTCGCGTTGAGTGGACCACCCGGCGGGCGCCTCGGGCGGAACCTGCCAATGATCGGCGTCGGCTTCCTCGGGGCAATCCTGCTGATGGTCGGTGCGCTCGAAACGCCCTACAGCGGGGGCTATCTCACGCAGCGGGTGCTGCCGCTCGGGGCCAGCCTGGCCGGCGTGCTGGCCGCTGCGCTGCTCTCGCTGCTCGCCGCAGTCAGTGTTGTGGTGGCCGCGGCCCTCCCTCGACCGGTCGGGGCAGCGCTGCTGGCCGGCACCGCGCTGGCCGCCGCCGTTCCGCCGCTGACCGCGATCGTGGCAGTGCTCGCCGGCGCGCCGACCAGCGTGTCGTCGTCAGTCTGGTGGGGGCTGGCCGGCGCCGTGGTGCTGGCCTCGGCGGGATTGCTGGCCCGTCGCGGTGGCCCGTCCGTCGACCATTCCGACGCGGACGGCGGCGCGCCACCGGCCATGCTGACGCTGGCCGCAGGTGGGCTGACCCTGCTCGCCGCTGCGGCCTCGTTTGTTGCCTCCCGAACGGCTTTGCTGCAGGTCAACGGCGCCGCGCCGGATGATGCGGCGGCCGTCGTGCTGGCCCCGGCCGGTCCCAGATTCCTGGTGGCCGCGGTGCCGCTGGGGGTGGCCGGTGTGCTGCTGCTGATCCCGGCCGCCGCTCGGATCGGTCGCGCAGCGGCGTGCGTCAGCTGGGCCGCGCCGGTCTACGCGCTGGCGCAGGCCCTGGCGTTGCGATCGATGGTGGTCGCCAGCGCCGACAACCCGCTGAACGCCGACCTGCCCGAGGACGTGCGGCGCACCTGGACGGCCGGTCCCGGGTTGTGGTGGGGCGTCGTCGCGGTCGCGCTGGCCGTTGCCGCGGCAGCGCTGGCGATGATCACCGCGCGGCGGGTCGAGGAGGCCTCGCTGCAGGTGGTCCTGGACGATTCGGTGCTGCAGCCCCGCGCGGTCCGGGGCCGGACCGCTGCCGGCCTGACCGTTCTCACCGTCGTCAGTTGCGCCCTGCCGGTCTACAGCGTGGGACTCACCCGCTCGTCCACCCTGTTCGTCGGCTATGACCTGGACACCTGGGGTATCTGGGCGGTCGCGCTTGCGGTGGTGATCGCGTGCTGGGCGGCGACCCTGACCAGCCGACCGGCCGTTGCGGTCGGCTACCTGGTGGCCGCTGCCGCGGTCGCCGCTGTCCCGTTGATCGTCCCGGCTGTGGTCCGCGCCGCACCGGGATTCACCTGGGGTCCGGGCCTGTGGGCGGGCGGCGCGCTGTTCGTCGCGCTGCTGGCGGCCGCTCCGGTGTTCGCGGCCGACGCCCGCCGGGTGCGCACGCTCGACGTGGCGACCTGGTCGAGTGGGGTGTCCGATCCGGTCGCGGGCGGCACGGCAGTCGCGGTTGCGACGAACACGATGCGAACATGAAAGGTCGATGAGATGACGGTTCCGACACCCCCGGCCAGCCCCGCGACGACCGGGTCGGCACCCACCAGGCCGATCCGGGTGGTGGTGGGCAAGCCGGGCCTGGACGGTCACGACCGCGGGATCAAGGTGGTCGCCCGCGCGTTGCGCGATGCCGGCATGGAGGTGATCTACACCGGTCTGCACCAGACGCCGGAGCAGATCGTGGCGGCCGCGCTGGCCGAGGACGCCGATGCGGTGGGGCTGTCGGTGCTCTCCGGCTCCCACATGACGCAGTTCCGCCGAGTGGTGCAGTTGCTCGCGGAGGCGGACGCGTCCGACATCGTCGTGTTCGGCGGTGGCATCATCCCGCCCGCGGATATCGCCGAGCTGGCCGAGATCGGCGTGCACGGCATCTTCACGCCCGGCGCACACACCACCGCCATCGTTGACTGGCTGCGAGCGCAGGTTGCCCCGCGGCTCGCAGCCGAGTGAACCTGCTCACCGGGAGCAGGTGCGGTCGGGCCTGGTCGCTAGGGTGTTGCCTCAGACGGTCCACGGCGCCCGGTCACGGCTACGCCAGGCCTGATGTCAGGACTTCCCAGGCTGCGCAAGGAGAACACGTGGATCTGTACGAATACCAGGCGAAGGAGATCTTCGCCGCGCACGGTGTACCGGCTCAGGTCGGCACCGTCGCGGTCACTGTGGAAGAAGCCATCGAGGCTGCCGAAGAGCTCGGCCTCCCGGTGATGGTGAAGTCCCAGGTCAAGGTGGGCGGCCGGGGCAAGGCCGGTGGGGTGAAGTTCGCCGCCACTCTGGACGATGTTCGCAAGCACGCGGGCAACATCCTGGGATTGGACATCAAGGGCCACGTCACCCGGCAGTTGTTGATCGCGCAGGCCAGCGACATCGCCGCGGAGTATTACGTTTCCTACCTGCTGGACCGGGCAAACCGGACCTTCCTGGCGATGGCCACGCAC
>JBBQJM010000187.1:0-7601 GCA_038325895.1 Mycobacteriales bacterium | reverse complement strand
GCAGTGCTGCCGGCTTCACCTCGTAGTTGACCGCGAACCCCTCGGTGGTCTCGCCGAACGACCAGCCTGCTTCCAGCGCAACCAGGTTGGCCCGCAGGACCTCCCGCTTGCCGGCGAACTTGGTCTCCAAGAATTGTCGGGTGCCCTCCAGTGGACGGTGGTAGAGCCAGGAGAGCAGGCCGAGCGCGAACATGTTCTTGGCGCGCTCGGCGTCCTTGCGACTCAAACCGATCTTGCTGACCGCCTCCACCGTCATCGAGGTGATCTGCACGGCGTGCACCTGGTACTCCGACAGGCTGCCGTCGTCGATCGGGCTGACCGCATACCCGACCTTGGCGAGGTTGCGCTTGGTGAACTCGTCGGTGTCCACGATGACCATGCCGCCGCGCGGCAGGTCGCCGATGTTGGCCTTCAGCGCAGCCGGGTTCATCGCGACCAGCACCGTGGGGGCGTCGCCCGGGGTGACCACCGAGTGGTCGGCGAAGTGCACCTGGAACGCCGACACTCCCGGCATGGTGCCGGCCGGCGCGCGGATCTCGGCGGGAAAGTCCGGCAGGGTGGAGAGGCTGTTGCCGAAGGCGGCGGTCTCCACGGTGAATCGATCACCGGTGAGCTGCATGCCGTCCCCGGAGTCGCCGGCGAACCGGATGACGACATCCGTCAGGGTCTGGACCGGCTTCGCCGCCGTCTGCCTCGTCATGGGGACCCTTTCCTGGCTGTGTTCGCCGGATGGTTCGTCGCTGGTGGTTCGTCGCTGGTCGTTCGTCGCTGGTCGTTCGTCGCTGGGTGGTGCATCGGTGACGGCGCCGCTCGACACAGTCTGCCGCGACGGCGTGGTAAGGGGCCGCGGCGGCGACCATCATCCCCCTGAGGCGCCCAGTGCCGCGCAGCGCGGGGCTCATTCGGTGCGTGATCTCCGGAAAGCCACGATGCCCACCCCCGCGGGAATACCCGCGATCAAGCGGGCACGACAATCAATCCGGGATCGCGATCCCCCAACAAACGGGTGATTCGCGTGTCAAAAGTAGCGAGCGCGCCACCTCGCGCTTCGGCGAGTGCCAGCAAATGAGCGTCGGTGACATCGCGGTGCGACCGGACCAGGGTCGTGTCACCGAACCCGTCAGTCACCCCGGACAGGTCGTCGACCCAGAACTGATGGCCGTCAAGAGCGGCCATTGCCCCAAGAACGTCGATAGCGATGGTCGGTGTGGTCGTCGTCGGTATGGCGGCGCGGTTGCTCGATACCCTGACGAATCCGGATTCGGTGATCGGGGTGGTGGCCCATCCGCGGCGATGGTGCCGGTCGAACCAGCCCCGAGCGGCACGGTGATGCACGTGATTCGGCCACGCCAGCGCAACCAGGACGTTGACGTCCAGCAGCGCGACCCGATCATCCATCACGCCGCCCGGAGCGTCCCGCAGCGGTGAAACCAGCTCCCATCACTCTTCCTCCACAGCACGCGCGACATCCTCCGGCGTGATCGGCGGAGCGTCGGAAGCCACGTCGAAGGTCGGAAAGCCGCCGCCCGGCCGCACAGTTGCCGGCTTCAGAGCCCGCCGGGCCAGGTCCGAGAGAACCCGGCCGAGCGACCGGCCGTCGGCTGCCGCGATCTGGCGGGCCGCCTCGAGGACGTCGTCGTCGATCTGTATCGTGGTGCGCACCGCATCAGTGTATCGAGCGCATCACTTCGCAACGAACGCGCCCGGCCGTCAAGAGCCTGGCGAGCCGGAGCGCGCGCTGGTGAGCTCGTCCAGCAGCTGACGCAACTGCTCCTGCTGCGCCGCCAGCGAGTCCAGCTGGCTGGTCAGCGCGGCCACCGTGCGGTCCAAGGCTTCCACGTCGGGAGATCGTCCGATTGCGCTCGCCTCGGCAGCTTCGGGGAGTGCTGCTGGCGCCTCGCCCGTGCCGGCGCGCGCAGATTCCGCCTGCTGGACCTTGGCGCGAACCGGCTGCTTCTTGTGAGCAACGAACCAGGCGGCGATCGTCGCGGACACGGTACCGATCAGGCCGATGCCGACGATCATCACCAGCGAACCTATGAACCTTCCGATGACCGTCACCGGATACGTGTCGCCGTAGCCGACGGTGGTCGTGGTGACGATCGCCCACCAGAAGGCGAGCCCGATGGTGGTGATGTTGGCGCCGGGGGCGTCGTGCTCGACCTTCCATTCCAGCAGGGCGGCGACCACAAAGATGACGGCGACGATCCCGATGAGGGAGCCGGCGATCTGCTCGGTGGAGACCGACCGGAAGGCCTTGCGCAGCAGCAGGCCCACCCGCAACAGCCGCAGCATGGGCAGCAACACCATGACGAGGTCCAGCAGATGGGTCCGGAAGAACTGCCACCGGTGCGGGTAGAGGTACAGCCGAACCCCGTAGTCGATCGCGAAGGCGCCCCACACCCCCCAGGCAATCAGGCTGAAGGTCAGCTTCCACCACGCCCCCTCCGGCGCGAGGAACCAGTTGATCAAGAAATTGCCCAGGAACACGAACGCCAAGATGTCCAGGCTTCGGGTGGTCGCGGCCACCCACCGGTCGTAGCGCTTCATCCGATTCTCCGTGTCCGAGAGTCCGACCCGACCCACCGCAGTCCGATGGTGGGCGGCGATCGTGCTGCTGTCACGGTGTCATCCCGATCGCGGCCGGGCACGTCGCCGCACAGATGACGTCGCGACCTGTCGCATTCCGAGCCGGTCGTCGACGCATACCACGCGCAGAATCGGCGCCGGGGCAGGCCTGCTTCGTCGAGTTCCGGGCAGCTGAGCCGGGATGGTCAGGAGATCTGCAGGCCGCCGTTGACGTCGTAGGTCGCGGCGGTGATGTAGCCGGCGTCCTGGCTCATCAGAAAGGCCAGCAGGGCCGCGACATCATCGACCGTGCCCACCCGGCCGAGCAGAACATCGGCGCTCATCTGCGCCTTGCGTTCCTCGGTCAGCGCGCCGCCCATGATGTCGGTGTCGATCGGCCCGGGAGCGACGCAGTTGACCGTGATCTTGTGCGGGCCGAGCTCGCGGGCCAGCGCGCGGGTGAAGCCGATCACCGCGGCCTTGGACGCGCTGTAGGGCACCTTCGAGTAGGTGCCGCCGCCGCGCTGGGCGGAGATCGAGGAGACACTGGCAATCCGCCCGACGCCGGCGGCGATCATCGCCGGAGCGACCCGTCTGGTCACCAGGAACGTGCCGCGCATGTTGACCGCGAACACCCGGTCCCACTCGGCCGACGTCACCTCCAGGAACGGCACCGGTGAGCTGACGCCAGCCACGTTCACCAGCCCGATCACCGGCGGCAACGCGCTTTCGACTGCACTGACAGCACTGTCGACCGACGCCTCGTCCGAGACGTCCGCCCGGACGCCCAGCGCCGGCACGCCATGTGTCTCGGCGATCTGGGCCGCCACTTCCGAAGCGGCGACACCGTCGATGTCCAGGATCGCGACCGACCAGCCGGCCGCGGCCAGCCTGCCCGCGGTCGCTCTCCCGATCCCGCGGGCCGACGCGGCCCCGGTGACGACGGCGGTACGCACGGCCGGTAGCAGCGGATCGGACATCACAGGCGTGCCTTTCCCTCGTTGTACGCAGCCCGGTGCCGGGTCACTTGGGCGGTGTTGCGGCCACATCCGCGCACTCCCGGACCTGCTCCCACTGCGCGTTGATCCGATCGGCCTGCGCCCCGGTGGCCGGCACCGGAACCCCGGTGTCGTCCAGATGGGAGGGGGCGAACGTGGCTCCCACCACGTCGCCGGCCCGGAACGTCAAGGTCAGCACCCCGTTGTCGTCCTGTTCGTTCCCGAAGGAACGCCACCACAGGTAGTTCCCCAGCCCGTAGGCGACGTAGGCGCCGTCCGGCCGCCAGCCTGCGCCTTGCAGTACGTGCGCATGAGTGCCGATGACGGCGGTGGCTCCCGCCGCGGCGAGTTCGTCGGCCAGGTGCTGCTGGTCCCCATTCGGGCATCCCTCGTACTCGGTGCCCCAGTGCAGGAACACCACGACGGTCGACCCCTTCGCCACGGCAGCCTTCACGTTCTCGATCAATGTCGGGTCGAAGGCGTTGGCGATGCCCGGTGACCTCGCACCGGCCGAGAAGTTCTCCAGGGTGTGGTCGCGCACCTGGCTGGCCGCGATGATCGCGACATCCACCCCGTTGATGTCCCGGTGCAGCGGCGCGTACGCCACCGCGGCATCCTTGCCGAACCCGATGACCGGGAACCCGGAGGCCGCGATCGCGTCCAGGCTTTCCTGCACCCCCGCCATGCCGTAATCGGCGCCGTGGTTGTTGGCCATCGACGCGACGTCGACGCCCGCATCGCGCAGGGCGTCGAACGCGGACGGCGGGGCCCGGAAGGTGAAGGATTTCGGCTCCGGCTCGCCGCCGGTGGTGATCGCCGTCTCCAGGTTGACCACGGTCAGGTCCGCCACCGCCAGGCCGGGGGCGGCGACGCCGAAGGCCGTCGACGGATCCGCCGCAAGCCGGTCGGCGGTCCGCTCGGCGAAGTGCACGTCCCCGGCGAAGGCGATGGTGAACTCGCCGTCAGCCGACGCACCGGGCACCGCGGACGCCGACGCGGATCCCGACGGAACGGCGCCGCCTGTCTGCGCGGGCGGGCCGGGCGCGTCGGCGGAGCGGTCCGCCAGGGCGGCGCTGGGCGCAATGGTCGGCGCGTCGCCCTCGGTGTTCGTGACCGCCGTGTTCGTGACCGCCGTGTTCGTGACCGCCGTGTTCGTGACCGCCGTGTTCGTGACCGCCGTGTTCGTGACCGCCGTATTCGTTGCCGCCGAAGCCGCGGATGCTTGCGATGAGGCCTGCTCGAGCAGGGCCTGCGGACCGCTGCACGCGGCCACCAGCACGGCGGTGCCGGTGACCGCCGCCCAAAGGGCCGCTGCACCTCGGGCACGGCGCGAGCGAGGCGAGAATCCCGACATACGCCGCACCCTGCCATGCCAGGCCCTTTGGGTGAGCGCGGGACGCGCCGTCGGGCCTAAGGGCGCCTGCGAAGTCCGTTCAGCCGGTTGACAGTCCGCCGGCCCGGAGCGGCCGAGCCAGCCGCTGCCTGGTCAGGATGTCGCGCATTTCCTCGGTCACCGCATCGGGATAACGATCGAGAATTGCTTCGAGATCACGCCGGTCCGATTCCGAGGCATAGCTCGCCATATCCCGTTCGAGGACGCGCCGGCGCTCGACATTCGAGACGCGCAGGGCGCGAGATGCTCGCCAGAGGAAATGCTTGGCGGTCAGGCTCATGGCGGTAGCTCCGATCGCTGGAGATCGGGTGGCGTGCGCCCAGGCTACCCGCGCGAGCCTGGGCTGCGCCCCCTCACCCGGGGTCGAGCTGCTGGTCGGACTCAGCGCCTGCACCCACCGCCACCGGGTCGTCGGATCGTGCCCGGCGCGCTTGCCGGGCCGCCCAGATCGCCGGCAGGGACGGCACGGTGAACCGATCAGGAGCACTATCCAGCACGCCGCCCGACGGATCGTCGTCACCCGCCATCCGCACCAGATCGCCGGCCGGTCGCGCGATGTCCCAGATGACCAAGACCACCAGCATCACCACCATCGCGTCGCGCAGTAGCGCGGCATTGAGGAACGGGTAGATGGACAGGCCCTTGTTCGCCTCGCCGTCGAAATACAGCAGCAACAGCACCCAGGTGATCGCCTCGGACGCCTGCCAGAACAGCAGCGGACGCCATCGCGGCAGCGCAAGCACGGCCAGCGGCAGCAGCCACAACGAGTACTGCGGTGACCACACCTTGTTCGTCAGCAGGAATGCGGCGATCACCAGGAACGCCAGCTGCGCGAACCGGGGCCGGCGCTGCGCAGCCAGGCCCAACCAGCCGATCGCCACGCAGCCGAGCGCGAACAGCAACAGCGACAGCACGTTGACCAGCGTTGGCGCCTCGGCTCCCGGCGCCTTGTCCCAGATCGACGAACGGGACAGCGTCGCGACGATAAAATACCAGGAATCGTATTCCGGCGGTCGCTCGGAATTGAGCCTGATGAATTCGTACCAACCGGTCGGGTACAGCATGATCACCGGGAGATTGATGACCAGCCAGACCACCGCCGCGGCGACGGCGGTGCGCGCCCAGGCGCCCATCTTCCCGGCCCGCAGGCACAGGATCAGCAGCGGTCCGAGCAGCAGCACCGGGTACAGCTTTGCCGCCGTGCCCAGCCCGATGAGCGCGCCGGCCAGGATCGGTTTCTTCCTGGCCCAGACCAGCATCGCCCCCGCGGTGATGCCGATGGCCAGCAGATCCCAGTTGGTGAAGGCGTGCACGATCAGCAGCGGCGACAGGGACATGATCGCGGTGTCCCACACCCGCCGGCGGGCGATCTTGGCGGTGGACGCCACGGCCCACAGGTACATCAGGCCGAGCAGGATGGCGCCGATGGTGAAGTAGGCGGCCACGTCGAGCGGCACCGGCACCACGCCAGTGGCCTGGGCGACCTTCGTGTACCCGCGGGAGATGGCGGCGACCACCCACATCCAGTACCCGGTGACGACGGGGTACTCCATGTACTTGGTCTCGCCGTTGTCCTGCCACGACGTGGCGTACGGCGGCGCGAGCTTGTCCAGCCCGTGGCTGCCGTACAGCGGGACGACGTCGTTGTAGCAGGCGGTGATCCACGGCCGCTGCCCACCCTGATCCAGCGTGACGCCGTCGGCGCCGTTCGGGCCCTGCTGGATGCACGCCGCCTTGAACAGCCACCCACAGATCAGCACCACAATGGCCATCAGCAGGCAGACCCGCAGTGGGGTCAGCATGGAGGCCCGCCCGACCAGGGCGTGCCGGCCCATGGGACCGCCGATGACGTCGCTGGCGCGCCGGACCGTCGGGTCGGTCCAGGTCGGGATGACGCGCTCGCTCGGGCTGAGGCTGGTCGAACGGGAGATCTCCCCCTCAGCCGACCGATCCGCGGCCGATCGGACCTCGGCCGCAGGGACCTCGTCCCCGGGATCGCCGCCCGCCGCGGGCTCGTCCGGCGGGTCAGCGGTCACGGGCGCGATGCTACTGGTGTGCGGGTTCGCCACCGGCGAGGCCGTCCGGGTCGGGGCCGGCCCGACCGGCGCGAAGGAGGTCCGGAACGGGCCGGTCACGGGTGAATCTGAACGGCCTCATCACGGGCTCACACCAGAAGGGGAAACCAACCTGTAACACGCGCCGCGCATCCCCCGGCCGCTGTAGGCGTCTGCTAGGTATGACTCTCATGACGATGACTCTGCCCAGCTGCGACGACGACTGCGTGTACTGCTCCGGCCCCGAAACCGACTGACCGCGCACCACCGAACTACCCGTGCAATCCCTACACACAATCCCTGCACACAATCCCGTCACAAAATCCCTGCACACAGTCCCTGCACACAGTCCCTGCACACAGTCCCTGCACCGCCCCCGGCACCCGGGTGGGCCCCCCCGCGGGGGGGGCGCCCGGGGCTGGGGGCGGGGGGCCCCGGGGGGCGGCCGGGGGATGCGCGGTGCGTGTGACGGGTTCGTTTCGCTGGCCGGCCCCGAACCGGGCTGCGTACCTACCGCGTACCCGCCGCGTACCCGCCGCGTACCCGCCGCGTACCCGCCGCGTACCCGCCGCGTACCCGCCTCCCAGT
>JBBQJM010000186.1:0-7695 GCA_038325895.1 Mycobacteriales bacterium | reverse complement strand
CGCCGCCGCAGGCGGCGAGGTCAGCGCTCGCTGACGCCGCCGCTCCGGCGACAGTTGTTGCCCAGCAATCACCCCCGGCTTCATCGTTGCCGAAGTCCACGATGGCGGCACCCGAGGCCGCGACACCGGCCTCGGTTGCTGTGCCGTCGTCCGCCCCGTCGTCCGCCCCGTCGTCCGCGGCGGTCAGCCAATCTGCTCCGGTCTCCGCGTCGCAGGCCGATCCGACAGCCTCGACAACCACTGCCTCCTGAGCAGAGCCTTCCAGCACCGCGGTGGCCAGCTCACGGTGAGCATCCCGGCGTCGTCGCGGCCCGGTCCCGCCGACCTCCCGGTCCCGCCGACCTCCCGCGCTCGGTGCCGATCGCGATCGTTGACCGCGCCCTGGGATCGTTGATGCGACTGTGATGTGCTGACCTTGGCCGAGGTGCGTGAGCACGTCGGCCGGCCGAGCGGCCCGGAGCGCGACCGGGACGGCAGTCGATGATCGCGCCGCCCCGGGAGGATGCATGGAATCGGTCAGCGAAACCGGCGCGAAGGCCGGTCGGAGCGGCGCGGCCGCGCGCGGGCGTCGAGCCGGCGCCGTTGTGCTCACGCCGGGCGCGGCTGCCAGCAGGGACAACCACACCCTCGTCGCGCTGGAGCAGGCGCTGGCGCCGCTGCCCTGTGCGCGCGTCGACTTCCCCTACCGCACCGCAGGACGTCGCGCACCGGACCGCGCACCTGTCGCGATCGCGCATCTGGTCAGCGAGGCCGCGGCGCTGGTCTCCCGGGCCGGTGTCGAGCCGGACCGGCTGGTGCTTGGCGGGCGCTCGTACGGCGGGCGGATGTGCTCGATGGCGGTCGCCGAGGGCCTGCCGGCCGCCGGGCTGATCCTGCTGAGCTACCCGCTGCACCCGCCGGGACAGCCCGAGAAGCTGCGGGTGGAGCATTTCCCGTCGATCACCGTGCCGGTGCTCTTCGTCTCGGGCCTCAAGGATCCCTTCGGCTCACCCGACGAGTTCGCCGGCCACGTCGGCACCATCCCCGGCCCGGTGACCCAGGTGTGGCTGACCGGCGGCCACGACCCTCGCAATGCCGATGCTGCCATCGCCTCCGCGGTGATCAACTGGTTGGCGATCCTCTGACGCGCCGAATCACTGGGCAGGCGCTCTCCTGACCTCAGGGGTGGGGTCAGGCCCACAGGTCATCCAGCGTGGGCAGGCTGACCCTGGCCTGGGTGCCCGGCGCTGCGGGTGCCTGCCGTGGCGGTGAGAGATCCTGGAGATCGACGGTGGCCATTGCACTCTCGTCCAGGAACCGGCTCAACGGGGCGAAGCTGTGCTTGTCGTCGCGCCCATGGCGGTGGTGCGGCATCCGCAGCGGGGCATACAACGAGAGCTCGTCGGCGGCCCGGGTGACGGCGACATAGAACAGCCGCTGCTCCTCGACCACGCCGGCCGGCGCTGACAACGCCATGTCGGCCGGGAACGCGCCGTCGACGAGATGGATGATGTGAACGACCGGCCATTCCAATCCTTTGGCCGAGTGCACCGTGGACAGCGTCAGATAGTCCTCGTCGAGGTGCGGGGCCCCCGCGAGGTCGCCGGTGGATGCGGGTGGGTCCAGCGTCAGCTCCGCCACGAACGCGCCGAGATTCGGGGCGGTCGCAGCCGCCGCGACCAGCCGTTCCAGATCGGCGATCCGCACCGCGGCGTCGGCATAACGAGCCGTCAGCAGCGGGCGCAGCCAAGCAAGGCAGGCCGACGCGCGGTCCCCGATCCGGGTCATCGTGCGGGCCGCCGTGATCCCGTCGAGGGTGCCGGCCAGCGCGACCCTCGAGATGGCGGGAGCACCGGCGACCGCCACGGCATGGCCCCCGTCGCCGGTGAGGGGATCGAGCAGGCTCCTTGCCCGGGACGGCCCGATGCCGTCGTGCAACCGCAACAGCCGGAACCAGGCGACCTCGTCGATGCGGTTGTCCAGTACGCGCAACGCTGCCACGAAGTCCTTGACGTGGGCGGCTTCCAGGAACTTCAGTCCACCGAACTTGACGAACGGCACCCGGCGGGCGGTGAGCTCGATCTCCAGCAGATCACTGTGGTGGCCGGTGCGCATGAGCACCGCCTGGTCGCGGAGCGGCCGGCCGTCCTCCACGGCGGCCAGCACCGCGTCGGTGACCGCACGCGCCTCCCCGGGTGCGTCGTGGCTGCGGACCAGTCGCGGCCGGGGGCCGCCGGGCCGGTCCGAGCGGAGCATCAGGCGGAACCCGTCACGACCGGGTCGCACCCCGTTGGCCAGGTCCAGTAGCCGCTGCCGGGACCGGAAGGTCCGCTCCAGCCGGACCACGGAGACACCCTCGAACGCGGTGGTCAGGTCGAGCAGATGGGCGCTGTCCGCGCCGCGGAACGCATAGACCGCCTGCGCGTCGTCGCCGACCACGGTCAGCCCCTGCCCGTCCGGCCGTAAGGCGCGCACGATGTCCACCTGGATCTGGTTCACGTCCTGGTATTCGTCCACGAGCACGTGATCCCAATTGGCCGCCATGTCGGGCCCGAGAACCGGGTCCGCCAACAGGCTCCGCCAGGCCAACAGCAGGTCGTCGAAATCCAGCAGGCCGCGCTCGCGTTTGCGCACCACATAGCCGCGCAGCAGCGCCATCACCTGATCGACATGTGGCTCCACCCAAGGAAAGTCGGTCGCGACGAGGGTTCTGGCGGGCCGGCCGGTGTTGACCGAGCGGGAATAGATGTCGACCAGGGTCGACGCGTTCGGTACCCGGGTGCGGCCGCCGGCGAGGTCGAAGTCGTGCCGCAGCAGGTCCATGGCGTCGGTGGCGTCGGCGCGGTCCAGCACCGAAACCGCGTCCGGCAGGCCCAGTGACGCGGTGTGGCCGGCGATCAACCGATGAGCGACCGCATGGAAGGTGCCGCCCTGCACCCGGCGGCCCGCGTCCTGCCGGGTGCACATCGTCCCGGCGCGGGCGATCATGTCGTCGGCGGCCCGGCGGGTGAAGGTGAGCAGCAGCACCCGCTCCGGCGGCACGCCCCGATCGATCAGCGAGGCAACCCTGGCGGTGAGGGTGCGGGTCTTCCCGGTGCCGGCGCCGGCAAGGATGACCAAGGGGGAGTCGTCGTGGGTGGCGGCCGTCAGTTGGGCGTCGTCGAGGCCCGCATCCCAGCCGTCATCGAACATGTGTCCGAGCCTAACCCGGGCCGGGGCGGGGCGGCGGATACCTCGGCGGTGGGTCGCGACCGGTTTTGTGGCTGGGTCTAGGTGTCCCGCAGTCGGCGGGTGTAGTTGCGGTACACCCGCGGCCGGGGCCCGGCCGGCGTGGTCGACGGCTCTGCAGGCGCCTGCCCCGCCAGGAATGCGATTCGTTCCGCCGGTGATCGTCCGCCGAGCAGGTCGCCCAGAAAGACAGTCGACCCGCTGCCCTCGGACTTCTTCGGCGGTGCCCCCTGATCGCGGGCACTGGTCTGGTCGTCGAAGGTCACCCGCGCGATGTCCTCGTCCGGGTGGATGACATGCGGAAACTCATGCGATCGGGTCCTCAGGGCTCGGATGTTCGCCGGGGCGTCCGGCGAGTCTTTTGTCGATTCGGCGCCCGGGCCTGGATAGATTGCCCAACCCGTCCGGGAGATCCGGGAGAAACCTGAGAGTTGACGAGAAACCTCCGGGGACGGGCGGTGGATTGACGACATTTTGTGGGCTCTGGCTTCGCTGGTCGAAGTCACTTCTGCTCAGGCCCCGATCGCCGACGGTTCGTGGGAGTTGAGTCTGGAAGCGGCGGCGCGAACCAAGACCGAGGCCCAGGTGCGGTACGGCCGCCAGGCATCAGCGATCTCCAGGAACCGATCGGGAGTGCAGGGTTCCGGCAGTCGGTAGAGCCGAGTGACCAGCTCTCGGACGATCGGCTCATCGACCGGCGGGACGTCCGCGAAGCCGACGGCCCTGATGGTGATGAGGGAGGCGTAGAACGGCCCGATGCCCTTGAGGTGCTGCATCTCCTGTGTGGTGATCTCGGGGCCGAGAGACTTCAGCCGGTCGGCATCCAGGCGCCCGGCCAGCGCCGCCCTGGCGATGCCGTGCATCCGGGTCATCTTCTCGGCATTGACTCCGGGAAATTCGCGAACCGCCAGCAGTTGCTGGGGTGTGGGCAGCGCCGCCAATCGCTGACCGGCCAGGTCGAACACCCTGCCGTGCTGGAACGACAGCCGGCGACGGACCTCCGCCATCTGGTGCCCCGTCCGCCGCGCGCTGAGCACCGACCAGATGGCCGCCTCGTACGGCGAATAGAACAGCGGGGGTAGCAATCCGGGGGCGACCGACTGCAGCCTGCCGATGATCGGATCGCGACGGCCGACCGCGGCGAAGCCCTCCGCGTCGTGATCCAGCGAGAGCACCCGCGCGACCTGGGCGCGGACAGCGGGAAGGCCCGCCCCCGTTTCAGGGTGCTGATCGAGGCCGCGCACCACGCCGTGAACGCCGCGCGCATCCTGTCGCAGCTCCACCCCGACCTGCGCCGCGTAGCCGTCGAGGCAGAACGCCAAGCGGAACACACCGTCGAAACGCTCGGCCGAGCGCTGCCCGAATCCGAACTCGGCGGACTCGCGCAGGCTGAAGGCACCGGACGGGACGATCGTGAAAGTAGCCATGCCGGCATGATGCCCGGCACCACCGACAGTGGCCTTGCCCGGCGGTTCTGGCGCGGGCGGTTCTGGCGCTGGCGGTTCTGGCGCTGGCCGGCTTTGCGCCGCTGCACAACGATCCGTGGGTCACGTAGGTTGATCCGACGCCGACGATCGTGGTCCCTGGTCCCGCGCCGGAAAGTGAAAGAGGCGCTTATGTCGCCGAACCGGCCCCGACCGCCGACCGTCCAGGTCCCTGGCCGGGCGTCGTCGTCATCCAGAAAGCACTCGGACTCGGCGACGACATGCGCGAACAGTGCGACTGGCTGGCCGCCGCGGGCTTCGTCACGGTGATGCCGGACATGTACCACGGCCAGCGGATGATCCGGTGCGTCAGGGGCGTCTTCCAGCAGCTCACCCAGCAGAGCGGCCCGGTCTTCGAGCAGATCGACCAGGCGCGACGATGGCTCGCGGATCGGGACGACTGCACGGGCACCGTCGGGGTCATCGGGTACTGCATGGGGGCCGAGTTCGCGTTGGTGCTGGCCGGGTGGCCCGGCTACAGCGCCGCCAGCGTGAATTACGGCCCGTTGCCCGAAGACATCGAGGCAACCCTGTCCGGGGCCTGTCCGGTGGTGGCCAGCTACGGCGGCAAGGACCGCGGCCTGAAGGGGGCAGCGGCCACGGTGTCGGCGGTACTGGAGAAGGCGGGGGTCCCCGCCGATGTCAAGGAGTACCCGAACGCCACCCATGCCTTCATCAACCGTCCGCGGCTGGCGTCCCCGACAGCGGTACTGCTGAAGATCACCGGGCTCGGTGCCTACGATCACGACTGCGCCGCCGACGCCAAGCGCCGCATCCTGGCGTTCTTCGACCAGCACTTGCGGGTCGGTACCGCCGTACCGACCGGGCAGGACCGCGGGTAGCCGGCCCGATCATCGGGATGATCAACACTTCGGGCCCTTTGATGTTGTGACACAACACCAAAGGGCCCGAAGTCGTGATCTCCCTGGGGTTTTGAGCCCGGCCGGGTCAGGCCGCAGCAATCCGTGCGGCTGTCGCGGAATCAGCTTCCTCAACCACCGGCTCGAACGCCTGAGCCAATATCTGGCTGACGTCGGCGACAGGGTGGATGGTTAGCGCCGCCAGGACTTCACCAGGGAGGTCGTCCAGGTCCGGCTCGTTCCGCGCCGGGATGAACACCGTCGTGACGCCGGCACGCTGGGCGGCCAGCAGTTTCTGCTTGACCCCACCGATCGGCAGCACCCGGCCGTTCAGGGTGACCTCACCGGTCATCGCGACGTCCGAACGTACCGGCCGGCCGGTGGCCAGCGATACCAATGCGGTCACCATGGTCACGCCCGCGGACGGACCGTCCTTGGGCACGGCGCCGGCCGGCACATGCAGGTGGATCTTACGGTTCAACGCTTCCGGGTCGACCCCGAGTTCGTCGGCGTGCGAGCGGATGAAGGACAGGGCGATCTGTGCGGACTCCTTCATCACGTCGCCGAGCTGGCCGGTCAGCGTCAGGCTGGTGCTCTCAGCGCTCGTCCCGTCGACGGCGTTCGCCTCGATGAACAGCACGTCGCCCCCCAACCCGGTGACCGCGAGACCGGTGGCCACGCCCGGGACGGCGGTGCGCTCGGCGGTCTCCGATGTGAAGCGCGGACGGCCCAGAAGCTCGCGCAGGTCGGGTTCGTCGACCGGCACCCGCTGGTCGCCGGAACCGGCCAGCCGGGTCGCGACCTTGCGGAACACCTTGGCCAGCAACCGTTCCAGCTGACGGACGCCGGCCTCCCTGGTGTAGTCGGCGGCCATCTTGTGCAGCGCGGCGTCGGTGACGGTGACCTCGGAGTCGTCCAGCGCGGCCCGCTCCAGCTGCCGGGGCAGCAGGTGAGTGCGCGCGATGGCGACCTTGTCGTCCTCGGTGTAGCCGTCCATGGTGATCAGCTCCATCCGGTCCAGCAACGCGGATGGGATGGTGTCGATGACGTTGGCGGTGGCCAGGTACAGCACGTCCGAGTGTTCAAGGTCGATGTCCAGGTAGTGGTCCCGGAACGTGTGGTTCTGTGCCGGGTCCAGCACCTCGAGGAGGGCGGCAGCCGGGTCGCCCCGGTAGTCGGCCCCGACCTTGTCGATCTCGTCGAGCAGCATCACCGGGTTCATCGAACCGGCCTCGGTGACCGCGCGCACGATGCGGCCGGGCAGCGCGCCCACGTAGGTGCGGCGGTGACCACGGATCTCCGCCTCGTCCCGGACGCCACCCAGGGCGACCCGGACGAACTTGCGGCCAAGCGCCCGCGCCACGCTCTCGCCGAGTGAGGTCTTGCCGACACCGGGCGGTCCGACCAGCACCATCACCGCACCGGAGCCGCGACCGCCGACCACCTGCAACCCCCGCTGGGCGCGCCGGCTGCGCACGGCCAGGTACTCGACGATCCGGTCCTTGACGTCATCCAAACCGTGGTGGTCGGCGTCCAGCACCTCACGCGCGGCGGCAACATCGGCCTGATCCTCGGTGCTGGTCTGCCACGGGATCTCCAGCACGGTGTCCAGCCAGGTCCGGATCCAGCCCGACTCCGGGCTCTGGTCGCTGGCCCGCTCCAGCCGGCCGACCTCACGCAGCGCGGCCTCCCGGACCTTGTCCGGCAAATCCGCTTGCTCCACCCGGGTGCGGAAATCATCGGCACCATCCGGTTCGCCCTCGCCGAGCTCCTTGCGGATCGCGGCGAGCTGCTGGCGCAGCAGGAACTCGCGCTGGTTCTTCTCCATGCCGTCCCGGACGTCCTTGCCGATCTTCTCGGCGACGTCCATCTCCGCCAGGTGCGCGCGGGTCCAGCCGATCAGCAGCTCGAGGCGACTCTCGACCGCCGGGGTTTCCAGCACCTGACGCTTCTGTTCCGCGGTCAGGTACGGAGCCCACCCGGCCGAGTCGGCCAGGTCGGAGGGGTCGGTGACCCGCTGCACGTTGTCGATGACCTGCCAGGCGTTGCGACGCTGGAGGATGGCGATCACCACGTGCTTGTAGTCCGCGGCCAGCGTGCGCAGCTCGTCGGTCGCCTCGGCGTCCTCGACGGGCTCGGCCTCC
>JBBQJM010000185.1:0-7699 GCA_038325895.1 Mycobacteriales bacterium | reverse complement strand
GGTCCGTTCCCGCGGGTCCGGGGTGGGGACCGGCGGGATCGCCTGGGTGGTGGGTTACCGGCGGCGTCGGTCGACGGGTGCCTGCCGGCCCAGGATGTTCGGGCCGGGTTCGGCGACGTGCCGCCACGCGTCGCGCATCGAGTCGGCGCCCGCCTGGTCCTGGACGGTCCAGGTCAGCGACGCGACCCGGACGACCGCGGTGCGGGACGCCGAGTCGTACCGGGCGCGGCCGCGGTCCTCGCTGGGTGCCCGGACGCTCAGCGCCGGCCCGATGCTGCCCTGTCCCTGCATGACCGGGATCTCGGCCGGCAGGCCGTCGAAGATCCACTGGTCGTCCTCGGCGAGCCAGGCCCGGATGTAGCTGGTGGCCGCGAACCGTCAAGCGCGCTGCCCACCGTCGACGGCACGCCCGGCCCGGCCGCGTGCATCCGGCGTTGCCTTGGCTACCGCGCTCGGCGGCGGGGGTCACCGACCCGGGAGGTGTGCGGTGCCGGACGGTCGCGAATGTCGGGGGTGTCGGACGGTCGCGACCTCCCTCCACCGAATCCGCCGGCACCCACCGGTCGCAAAAGGTCATCAGCAATCAGGGCACGCACCAAAGTGCAGACACGCCGGGCACTCGAATGAACCGCGAAGCGGTTCGTATATGTCCATCAGTTGTCACGGTCTTGGCTGTGGATCTTGGACCTGCGGCAAGGGATGTCAGCCGGCGGCGCCAATCGAGGTAGGGGTGATCGCGGCCGCAGGTTCGCCGAGGGACGTCGTCCAAGGCGACGATCGCACCGCGGAGGGCGAGAGTCTGCCCTTCGGTGCATATTGCAACTGCACCAACGCGCCGGCCAGGGGCGGCCAGGGCGGCGCGCAACTGCTGGACCGCCAGCCGTACTGGGAGGCACACGATGACCACGAACCCGGGCTGGGTCGACGGACGCGTCGATACGCTGCTCGCCGCGCTGCACGACCTCGGCATGTCCGCATCACGCGCCGCCGCCACCGAACTCATCCACGAACGCGTCCACTGGGTGTCCTCCCAGACGGGCATCTCCCCCGCCGCCGCGCGGCGCTACCTCACCGACGACGCGCTCGCCAACCTCGCCCGCACCATGGTCATCTCGGTGGCGGACGAAACGCCCGGCGCCGACGTCACCGAATCGGCCCGCACCGCCGCAATACCGCTGCCGGTCCTCGGCCGCTGCATCGCCGGCCTCGCCGAAGCAATCCAAATACGGCTCCGCGAACGCGACGACATCGACCACCTGCGCACCACCGTCGCCCAGCTCGCCCAGGCGCTGTCCGCCATCGGCCAGATCACCTCCGACCACACAGCGGACCCGACAGGTCACGCCGCAACCGCGGTGGTGATGATGCCGCCGGGACTGGTCAACCGTGCCGCCCGCTATCTCGAGGCCGCAGCCATCCTCGTCCACGATGGCGTGCTGCCCGAGGACTTCACCACAGCCCATGCGGGCCAGCTCGCAGACACCTTCCGGCAAGACGCCGCGAGCCTGCGCTACTACGCCAGCGAATGAGCGTGACGCCCCGGCCGGGCCTGGTGATCGGGAGCGAACTTCAGTCACGGTGGCGGTTTGACACCCGAGCCCTCACGAAGGCCCGGCGGCTGGTGTGCACCCGCGTATCCATCAGGCGATGCACGAGGGACTGACCAGCACGGCGCACCGACCGGGCGACGCCGCGCGGGGTGTCGAAATCGGTCCCAACAATCTTGGTCGAGACAACCGGGCGTCTGGCCGGGTCACCTACATCGGTCGTTCGGTGACCCCGGATAGCCGGTGGTTATCCGAGTTGGCCAGCCCGCTAGCGCCCCGGTCCCTCCCGCCGGGATCGGCCGGTGGGAGGGACCGGGCACTGTTAGTGCTGGTGGGTGAGGGTGTAGGCGCTGTACCCGCCGCTGGCGATGCTGGTGACGCCGGTGAGCCCGGGAACCGGCTCGGGCGACGGGCTGCCGTGTCCGGTGGAGGTGCCGTTGCCCATCAGGTCGCCGAAGGCCCAGACGGTGCCGTCGGTCCGCAGCGCGTAACCGGTGTAGTTGCCGCCGGCGATGGCGGTGACGCCGGTCAGCCCGGACACTGCGATCGGCACCGGGCTGAAGGTGGTGGCGCCGTGGCCCAACGCGCCGAACGGGCCTGTCCCCCACGCCCACACCGTGCCATCGGTTCGCAGCGCGTAACCAGTGAGCAGGCCACCGGTGATGACGGTGACGCCGGTCAGCCCGGACACCTCGAGCGGCACAAGGCTGTAGGCGTCCGGACCGCCGGGAATATTGCTGTTGCCCAACTGACCCCAGCTGCCCTCGCCCCAGGCCGACGCGGTGCCGTCCGAGTTGACGGCGTACCCGGTCCCGCTACCGCCACCGCCGATGGCGGTGACGCCGGTCAGCCCGGACACCTGGACCGGTACGGTGCTGTCGGTGGTGCCGCCAGTGCCTAGCCCGCCCCTGGCACCGAAGCCCCACGCCCAGACGGTGTGGTCGCTGAGCAGGGCGTAACCGTTCGCGCCGCCGTTGGCGGCGATGGCGGTGACGCCGGTGAGCCCGGACACCTGGACCGGCACGGTGCTGAACGGTTGGTCAACGCCGTTGCCGAGCTGGCCGCCCCAATTGCTTCCCCAGGCCCACACGGTGCCGTCGCCGCGCAGCGCGTACCCGGTGGCGTAGCCGCCGGCGGCGATGGCGGTGATGTCGGTCAGCCCGGACACCTGCACGGGCATCGAACTGTCGGTGGTGTCTCCGTTACCGAGCGCACCGTCGGACCCGGACCCCCACGCCCACACGGTGCCGTCCTCGCGGACCGCGTAGGCGGTCGACCCCCGACCGGCGATCCCGATGACGGTGCTGAGCCCGGACACCCGCACCGGCACCCAAATGTCGCTCCGCAACCCGTTCCCCAAC
Source organism: Mycobacteriales bacterium (assembly GCA_038325895.1). Taxonomy (GTDB): domain Bacteria; phylum Actinomycetota; class Actinomycetes; order Mycobacteriales; family Nakamurellaceae; genus Nakamurella. Next base: position 4,791 of record JBBQJM010000185.1, on the reverse strand, counting down.
TGGCCGTCTTGCCCGTCACCCCACGCCCACACCACCCCGGTGGCGGCGGGCGGGGCGGGCAGCGTGTACCCCCTGAAGTCGACGATCAGGTGCGCCGACCCGGGCGAGCCGTTGAACAGGTAGATCATGCCGTCGGACCCGACCGGGACGATGACGGTGGTGGCGATGTTCTGCCCGGCCCGGAAGTTCAGGTTCGAGGAGCCGGGCTTCCCGGTCCCGGACGGCCACACCGTGAGATACCCGTCGGCCTGCGGATCGACCACGGTCACGGTCAGCACCGCCGCCGACAGGCCACCGCCCGGCGCGACAAGGTGCAGCCCGAGCGCGCCCCGCCCGTACAGCGCACCGGGGATTTGCAGCCCGGACCGGGAGTCAGCGATCCGCGCCTGCACCGGGTACACCACCGTCCCTGCCTCGGCCGGCGTCCCGGACAGCGTGTACCCGGTGACGTCCACGATCACCTGCACGGCGCCGGACGAGCCGTTGAACACCCGCAGCGCCCCGTCCTCACTCACCGGCACGATCACCGTGGTGGCGATGTTCTCTCCGGCCTGGAAGTTCAGGTTCGAGGTGTCCGGCTGCCGGTCCCCGGACGGCCACAGAGTGAGGAACCCGGCCTGCTCCGGATCGGCCACCGTCACCGTCGCGACCACCCCGGCCACCCCGGCCAGCGGGATCCCGCCCTGCCCGCCGATCTGCATGTCCTCCGTCGCCAGCGCCGGCACCGGACCCCAGATCTGCCGGCCGACACGGGAATCGACGATCCGCGTCGGCGTCAACGCCGCCACCGCGCCCGCCGCGCTAGGTGTCCCGGACCGGACGTACCCGGTGACGTCGACGATCAACTGCACCGTCCCAGAAGAGCCGTTGAACAACTGGATCCCACCCTGATCACCGACCCGGATCAGCACCATGTTCGCAATGGTCTGCCCCGCCTGGAAGTTCAGGTTCGACGCGTCCGGCCGCACGGCCGCGGACGGCCACACCGTGATATACCCGGCCTGCTCCGGCGCGACCACCGTCACCGTGGCCAGCACCGCGGCCACGCCACCATCGGGGATCCCGCCCCGCCCGGTGACCTGCACCGGCACCGTGCCCACCGTGCCCACCGCACCCGGGATCTGCAGGCCGCTGCGGGAATCAGCGATCCGCGCCGCGGTCACCGACACCACCGCCCCCGGCACCGCCGGCGAAGCCACCACCGCCGCCACGTTCCGCGGAGCGGGTGACAGCCCGGACGCGGCAGGAGCGGTGACCGCACCAGCAACAACCAGGACCAGCACGGAGATCAACACGCGGACATGGGCCTTCATGACAAGGCCTCCCCCTGAAGAATTGGGGCGTCGGACCGCCCGCCCAGGGATAGCCGGACAGGCCGACGCTCAGCCGACCCCACCAGCACACCCCCACACCGGCGGACCAACCAGAGGCAAACGTCCTACTCCGGCTTCGATGGACGGGCTACGAGCCAGCCGAGCAGATCCCCGGCCGGAGGTTCCGCCCCCCGTGCACCCCTGGACCAGCACCGTGCTGTCGGCGGTGTCGCCGCTACCCAGCTGACCGACGGCTCCCCCGCCGCTCGCCCAAGCAGCCGCCCGGCCCATCAACGCCTCGCGGGTCGGGCCGTCCTGCCAGGACAGCCAACCGCCACGTCGGACGCTCCCACTCCACTAAGACTTTGACCTGCGCGAGTTCGAACAGCACCGGTCGACCACGCCCTGGCGCCGTCCGATCGTCTGAACCCTGACCTTCCACCCGAACGTAACGAAATATCTCGGCTGTAACGCAACACCGGGGATAGCGGGGGCGAGGTCTGTGCACATAACGGCGTCAAGTTCGTACAGCGGGAACTGTGGATAACTTCTGGAGCCGCGACGACATCCGCGTGCACATGTTCGGGGGTTCGCCCAAGGCCGTTGAAATCCTCGCTGAGGGATGTTCGAGGGCAAGCCGACTCGCACCGCAGGCGGGAAGCCGCGAGGAGCGGAAGCGGCTCGGCAGCCCGTCTCTGCGGGCGATGTCCAGTCGCCGTAACGGCTCTCGCGGCTCGGCGCCATGGCGCGGATCAGGACGCCAAGACGCGCATGACGTGGAACGCCACATCCGCATGGTCACTGACGCCGTCATGTGCAACTGCGTGGCCGTCAACAGCGGGTCGACATTGCCTACCTAAGTAGTATTCGACGTATGAATGACACGGGTCCTCGGATGACACTGGCGACGCAAGCGGTGCTCCGCGCGTTGATCGAGGATCCGGCGGCTGATCAATACGGACTGGAGCTGTCCGCCGCCACGGGGCTGCCCAGCGGAACGCTGCACCCGATTCTGGCCCGCCTTGAAACCCTGGAATGGGTTGACAGTGCCTGGGAGAACCTCGATCCGCACAAGGTGGGGCGCCCGCGGCGTCGTTACTACCGCATCAACGAGCGCGGCCTGGGCCCTCGCCCGCGTCTCCCTGGCCGAAGCCTACGCACGCCGACCTCGAGCAATCGGCCGATTGCGGCCCATCGGAGAGACGTCGTGAACGAACTGCCGCCGGGATTCATCCGCACTCCGACGCCATCGGCCGCAGCGCTCATCGCGCTGAGTGTGCTCCCCCTCCCGGCGGAGTCCCGGGACCGATGGAGCGACGAGTACCGTGCCGAAATCTTCGGCCTCCACCGCACCCGTCAGGTCGCCGAGGCAGCCAGCGCACTGGCCGGAGCATTCACGCTGCGTTCCGCCTTGAAAACAGCGTATTCCGAAACCATGCCCACCAAACGGCGCGCGCGAGGTCAGGGTATGGCATGCCCTGTTGGGTGTGGAGAAGACGGTCGTGGAGGACGTCGAGTTCGACGAAGTCGCTGAGGTGTTGGTCAGGCGGGTCCGGCCGGCGACTGAACCAGTGTCTCCGAGATGGCTTGCACCGCTTCGAGCGTGACGTCCGCGTTCCTCCGGTGCACCTTCACCGAGCCACCTACCGGGTCAGCCACGTCGTATTCCGGCACCGGGACACTGCCGCGGGCGGCCGCGGTCAACCGGACCAGTTCCTTTGGCTCACGGAGGTTCGACCAGCGGCTCCGTATCTGTCGTGCGGTCTGCGCGAATTCCAGCATGGTGAACGACCGTCGCAGCGCGGTGGGTAGCCGCTCCAGCAGCAGCGACCGCTGGGCACGGGTTGCCGTCAGGATCAGGTCGGCGTCGTCCAGATCTTTGTCGGTGAAGGTATGGGAGCGGAAACCGTTGGGGGAGACGTTCAGCCGGGCCAGCTGCTCGACGGTCCGCGGATCCATTTCGGCACCGTCATCGGCATGGGTGCCGGCGCTGCTCAGCTCGAAGCCTCGGGTGTCGGCACCTTTGGCGGAAAGGCTCTTCCGCAGCAGATATTCGGCCATGGGCGACCGGCAGACGTTGGCCTCGCAGACGAGCAGAATCCGAAACGGACGCCCCGCGGAATCCGCTCGATCGGCGTCGTCAACTTTATTAACCACTGTGGCCTCCCCCGAGGATTTCGACGGCCCAGAGGACTTTAGGACTTCCTTGCCCGGGTAATTGGCTGCGAAAGGACTGCTGGCTGATCCCTCACGATCAGCATATCGACGACTGTTGGGCGGTTCGAGCCCCTGATGCGTGAATGAATTCCCCGTGTGCGCCGGCGCTCTGTGACGGTGCGCGACCGGAAACCGTACCCGTTCGGCGGGTCAGCTGTCTGATGAAAAGCGTTGACACGGTGGAAGTAGTCCCGACACCGTTTCGGTCCACAGCGTGTCACGCATGATCGTTTTCTGGACGCTGGATGTGATCTCGGCGTCCCTGAGGAAAGCGGTCAAAGCCAACCTTTTCATGCAATTCAATTGCTCAGGCAGCTACGTGCGTTGCCTTTCGAAGCCCTCAGGTTCTGCCAGCCACAGCGCCCCGCTATCGCGCGCAGCCAGCGTCGCGCCGCTCCTGATAGCTCGGCGGTTGTGGACTGATCAATTCAGCGGAGTGCCTGACGGAGCGTCCGATCGCGCCCACTCGCCGCCCGGCACGCCCCGTTCGTCATCGGCGTTCTTGTTTGGGTCGGGTGGCCCGGCGGAGTTTCACCGCCGGGCCCCCCGACAGATCTGGGTAGTTTGCGCCGACACCTGGCGAAACCCCGATGAAAAAACAGCCCGCGGACGTCGCGCACCGACGCAGCGAGAACTACGGCGAGCAGCGCAAGCCGCTGGACCCGAGCGTGTTCATCAGCGACCTTCGCAGCGAGATGACCGCTGCCCTGGATGACAGGGAACACCGCAATCCCCGACCTGGAGTGGCTCGACATCACCGACCGCGCATCGGGGGGCGATCTCGCTGTCCAAGTACGACGCCGAGGCGCCCCCTTTGGCCGAGCGATCAGCATCGCCGGCCCCGAGCAGGTCTCATGGCACGCACGTCCGGCCGCCCTGCTGGAGCGGGCACGGGACGCCGCGCGCGATGTGCGTCCCGGTCTGGGCCGTCGGAGACGAGATCGTAGTAGCGAACAGGGATGTCGTAGCCAGATTGACCATCCGCCCATCGTGACGTCAGGCCTGAACGGCTTGAACGGCGTCATCATGATCTCCCATCGTCGCCCCGGGTGCATCGGTAGCAGCCGAGGTCCGAGTGTGAGCAGGTCTGTCAGGGTCGTCGCCGCTGCGCGCAGCTGCTTCGTGTACTCAGCCACGTAGGTCCGGCAGGCGTCATCCTGCAGCGCGCCCACCCTGACACCCTGACCGGTAGATAATGCCCTTTCTCTGGATCCTCCCGACGGGATCGCCTGTAGCGGAAGGGGTTTCTCGTCGTAGACAT
>JBBQJM010000184.1:0-7714 GCA_038325895.1 Mycobacteriales bacterium | reverse complement strand
TACCTGCCGCCGAGCTCGATGCCGGCCCGGATCGCCTGACGGTCGGCATGCGGGTCGACGCCGGCCGCAGCTAGGGGAGCAGCCCCAAGACCCGGCTGCGGCGTACCGCGCTGCGCCGGTTGGGCACGTCGAGCTTGCGGTACAGCGTCTTCAGGTGCACCTTGACGGTATTGACCGAGACGAACATCTCCTCGGCGATCTCCAGATTGCTCTGCATGCTCGGAAGTAGCTGCAGGACAGCCAGTTCCCGTTCGGTCAGCGGTTCGACCAGCGGCGTCGACTCCGCCAGGTTGCGCGCCGGCATCGCGTCGCCCGATTCCGCTGACGCTGGTCCCAGACCCGCCGATCTGAGTTGCGCGACGAACCCCTCCTCGCCGGCATCGAGCCAGGACACCCGGCCGAGGAGTCGCGGGATCCTGTCCCGGTCGAAGAGCAGGAACGCGCGGGCGATGCCGTCCGGCGCCGCGATCCGCACGGCGCGGATGATCGCAGCCACGGCTCTGCCCTCGTCGTGCAACCGTTCGGCAAGAATTGCTCTGGCGACCCACACTTCAACGGCGGCAACGGGACTGGTCGGATCCTCGGCGGCGGCGCTGGTGGTCGACAGAACCCGTTCCGCCCGCGGCAGGTCGGACAGGGCCAGCCACGCCCGCGCCGAGCAGACCGCGTACTGCACGCCCCACCACCGGGGTGGCGATCCATCCCTGCTCGCTCGGGTCAGCGCGCGCAGTGTTGCATGTGGATCACCGGTAGCCAGCGCCGCCTCTGCCTCCGCCAGTGCGAGCCATTCCGCGACGAAGGCGGGGACGTTCCGTTCACTGATCATGTCGCGGGCGGAGCGGGCGTACCTGACAGCGGCGTGCGGGCGATCAAGGGAGGTGTTCAGCAGGCTGTGCACGATGCGGATCGCCACCTGCACCAGGAGTTCATTGCTGGCGGCGGACGCCTGCACCAGCAACGGTTCCGCGTCCTTCGGCCTGCCCTGGATCAGCAACACCAGCGCACTGGCCAGATCGCCGATCGCAGACTGGGCCAGCGACGTCCACCCCCGCTCCTCGGCCAGGGCGCGCGCTTGTTGGGCGACCACGGAAGCATCGGCCGGGCGGCCGAGCAGCACAGTGGCAAGACCCAGGTAGCCCAGCCCGTTCAACCGGGGGGCGTCCAGGTCGACCCGCAGGCAGCGGGCGATCGCCGGACCGAGGTCCGTCCGCGCATCGGCGAGATCACCGGTCCAGACTTGCGCCACACCCCGATTGACGGCGGCGATCGCGCCGTACTGCTCGGCGGCCGGAAATGCCTGTTCCGTGCTGTCGAGCACCGCGAGAGTCGAGACGCACGCGTCGAGCACGACCGACATGTCACCGGCCGCCCGTCCGACCGCCGCGCCCCAGAGGTCGATGAGTGCGGTCGCGGCCGCCGACGGTGAGTCCTGCGCCGCGAGCATCCGGCGAGCGCGGCCGAGGACGGGAGCGATGTCCAGATGACGGCCGGCGTAATCCAGCCGGGCGGCCGCGCAGGCAGCAAGCGCGGCAGTACGTGCCAACTCCGACTCCGGGATCAATGCCAATGTCTCATTGATCGGGCCTCGCTCCGCTGACAAGATGCGTGGCCCGGCTGTCGTGACGAACAGTTCGCCCAGCAGCACCCAATCCTGCGCGGCAGCCGCGCTTCGCAGGCCCGCCACGACGGCGCCGTGGGCGGACAGCCAGACCGCCGCCCGACGTTGCAGCGCCCGGTGCAGCTCCGGCGTCTCCACCAGGAGCTGATGCTCGAGCGCCTCCCGCAATAGCGCGTGGTAGCGGTACCAGTGCCGGTGCGGCCCGACCGAGGTGATGAAGGTGTTCGCCTGCTCCAGCCCCTCCAGTCGGCGCTGCCCGTGCCCGCGCGTGTGTTGGATCTCCCCTGGGTCGGTGGAGTCGTCGGTCAGCACGTCGGCCAGGTCGCCGCAGATGCGATCGGTCACGCTGGTGCGGAGCAGGAAGGTCCGCATGTCGGCCGGTTGACTGGCGAAGACCTCGCCCAGCAGGTATTCGGCCACCGCGCGGTCGTCACCGGCGAACTCGTCGGCCCGTCCAGGGGAGTCGTGGCGCGAGAGGAACATCCCGGCCAGCCGTAGTCCCGCGGCCCAGCCCTCGGTGCGCTCGACCAGCCGTGCCACTTCGTCCACCTCGATCCGCTGCCCGGTCATCCGCAGCAGTTCGGTCGCCTCGTCCTCGTCGAACGCCAGGTCCAGCGCGCGGATCTCCTGCAGGCCGCCGTTGACCCGGAGGCGGTGCAGCGGCAGTACCGGGTCGGTGCGGCTGATCAGCACCAGGCGGAGCGGCAATTCGTGGCGCAGCAGCACCGCGATCGAGTCCAGCACCTCCGGGTTCGTTACGACATGCAGGTCGTCGAGGACGAGGACAGTCCCGGGCCGGAGGCCGGCCAGGCCATCGCGCAGTCGTTGGAGACCCTTGGCCGTCACCCCGGGCTCGAGAGCGAGGTTGGCGAGTTCGCTGTCGTGAGGAACTGCTCCGGCTTGACGCAGCGCCGACAACACACCCGTCCAGAAGACGCGGAGTTCGTTGTCGTCGACGTCCAGGGTCAGCCATGCGGCATCGACCACCCGATCAGCTGCGTGGCCCGGTTGTGCCGGTCGCTGCCCGCGGATCCAGGATGCCACCATGAGCGTCTTGCCCCACCCCGGTCCCGCGCTGACCAGCGTCAGCGGTCCGCTCACGCCGGCGTCGAGCAGCTTCTGCAGTCGCGGGCGTCGCAGGTAGCCGCGGGGAATCGTCGGCGGCACCACCTTGGTACCGAGTAGCCCCCACCCCGAGTGGCCGCCGGTTGGGGTGCCCACCTGACCTCCGACTCGCTGGGATCCCGCCGGAACCGGTGTCGGTCCCCTGCTCCCACTGTAAAGCCTGTCAAACGCCGATGAGGGCCGTCTGGGTGAACGCGCCGCGGGGTAGTCAGTACGAGCGGGACCTCTGATCGGGACAAGGAGTCGGGTCCTGCTGGACCCGTCAGCGCCCATCGGCGCTTATACCCGATCAGGGTGATGCGCGGCACCCACCTGGGCAGCGAAGCTGAACCCCTCGGGCTGGACGGAGGACGCACAGTGGCAGCGCGGTCGTATGAGATTCGGATCCGGGGGCATGTCCCACCGGAGGAGCTCGAAGAGGTCGAGAATCTGCGCGCGACAATAGAACCCGCGGAAACCGTGTTGCGAGGCTGCGTGCCCGATCAGGCGGCGTTGCACGGCATCCTGACCCGACTGCACAGTCTTGGGCTCGAACTCCTGGAGGTTCGTCGGGTTCCGGCGCCGGACGAGCTGCGGCGGGAAGGCTGATGAGTCTCGATGGCGGCGGAGGTGTTCGAGTTCGTCGTGCTCGGTGCGTTGGGCCCGCACCTGCGATCGATGCTGGCCGATCTGGAAGTCGACGATCGGCCGAGCCAGACCATCCTGGTCCTGCAGAACTGCGACGAGTCGGCGCTGCTGTCGTTGCTCGCTAAGATCGCCGCAGACGACCGCGAGGTCCAGGCAATTCGGTGCGTGACGGCGGGCTGACGACGGCGGGGTGGCCGGCCCGAAGGACGACCGATGGTTCTTGGCCGTTCTTGATGGAGCCCGATGGACACGAAGGCTGGACAGACCGCGCCGCCCGTCCCACAACGAGGTAAGATAGGCGATCGCCGGGCACTGGTGGCGGCCTACGCCGGCAACGTCGTCGAGTGGTACGACTACGCCATCTACGGCGGCTCGGCGACGGTACTGGCCGCTGTCCTGGCACCGGGCGGCTGGGCCGGTATCACCACGATCTTCGCCGTGTTCGCGACCTCCTGCCTGCTGCGGCCACTCGGTTCGCTGGTCGCCGGTGCCAGGGCCGACAGTATCGGACGCCGACGGACGCTGGCCTTGATGATCCTGATGATGGCAGCGGCGACGGTCGCGATCGGCCTGCTACCGCCCTGGTCCGCGATCGGGGTGCTGGCCCCGTTGTGCCTGCTCGCGCTGCGCGCGGTACAGGCGTTCTCGGTGGGTGGTCAAGTCGGGGTCTCGGTCGCCTACCTCATCGAATTCAGCCCCGCCCGGCGTCGAGGGAGGCTAGGCGGTTGGTACCTGAGTACGGTGGCCGTCGGTCTGGCCATCGGGCTCGGCACGACAGCAGCCGTTGCCGCGCTGGTCGACACCGCGACACTGCACTCCTGGGCGTGGCGAGTGCCCTTCCTGCTGGCGATCCCGATGGGATTGGTGGGTCTCTACGTCCGCACGAGGGCCGAGACGCCCGACTTCCATCACGAGTCCGGCCGCGATCTCCCCGGCCATTCCGTGCAGCGCAGCGGCTCCGGAGCCCTGCCCGGTGCGCCGGCGCGCCCGAGGGTGCGCCCCACCGTGGTGCTCCGGGAGAATCTGGCCACGATCCGACGCTGCTTTCTGCTGGCCGCGGCGTACAGCGCCGCGTTCAACATCTGGTTCGTGTTCGTGCCGAGCTACGTGACAACGGCCGGCCAGGTACCGCTGGCCGTGTCGCTGGCGTGCGCCATGACCGGACTGGTATCGACGGCGATCGCCGCGCCGTTCTTCGGTCGACTGTCAGACCGAATCGGCCGCCGCCCCGTCCTGGTCGGCGGCTGCAGCGTGTTGGTGGTTGCCGGCATCCCGATCTACCTGTGGGCGGTCAGCGGTTCGGCGGCCGCGCTGATTCTCGGCAATGTGGTCGTCGGCGTGACGGTGGCGGCCTTTGTGCTGCCTTCGTACCTGGCCGAACAGTTCACCGCCGCGGTCCGGGCCACCGGGCTGGGCTGGGCGTACGGCATCGCCGCGGCAGTGATCGGCGGCACCGCCCCGTTGCTGGCCACCGTGCTGGCCCAGCGCGCCCCGGTGGCCGCGGTGCCCGCCTACATCGCGGTGTGGGGGGCGGCGGCGTTGGTCGCGGTGCTGCGCTCCGCGGAGACGGCCCCCGCGGTGGCCGGATCCAGTTCGCGGTGATTCCGGCGCCGTAGGTTCTGTCTACGCTTGGTCCGTCTTTGCTGCCGGGTCAGTCGGCACCGATTCAGTCGGCACCGATTCGGTCGGCACCGGCGCGGGGAGGGTGACCCCAGACCCGCCCGCGCCGCGCCCGAAGGCATCGGACAGTCGCATCGGCCGGCTCGGGCCGGGCAGCGCGGGCAGCGATCCGGGCTCGACCGCGTTCGGCTGGTTCGACCTCATCCACCGGCCCAGCGCGTCGTCGCCGTCCGCGAGGGCCGGCCCCAGCACCGCGGCGAAAACGAGCACGAAAGCCAGCCCGGTCAGCCAGGTGACGAACGCCAGCGCGATGCCGAACGTGCCGAACTGCTCGTACTGGTTCGCGACATGCGCCGGCATCCAGACGGAACCAGCCATGGTGTAGAGGGACGTGCCGATTCCGGTGAGCACGGCGGTCGGTAGCAGCGCCCGCCAGCGGATCTCGCCACGGACCATCAGCCTGGCCGTCCACCACCACAGCGCGGAACTGCCGATCACCCCGAGAGTCCACGTCAGCACCGGGCCGGTCGGCCCGTGCGCCACGGTCCGCACCGAAGACATGATCACCAGCAGGGCGGACAGCCCTCCGATCCAGATCGCGCCGCGCCCCTTGTTCTTCAACCCACCGCCGGGCGGCCGCCGCCAGGCGCGCAGGTACAGCCGTTGCAGCGCGGTGGTGAACGACACCGCAAAGGCCACCGTCAGCGCGGAGCCGATGATCCCGGTTGCCGCCTTGGTCGCATCCGGGGTTGCGAAGGACTGTCGGACGGCGTCGAAGGACGTCCCGCCCAGCCCCAGCCGATCAGCCAGAATCTGCACCACCTGCTCCCGGACGGTGTCCGGGGTCAACGCGGCAATGATGATCAGCAGCGGGAACAGCGAGACGAAGGCCTTGGCCGCCAGCGCCACCGATCGGTCCACGAACTCGACCTCGAGCAACCTGGACCACAGCCGCCCGAGCGCCGTACTTTCCAGCACTTCGGCGTAGTGCGCGGCGGTCTCGCGCGCCTGGGCTGCCTTGGCAGCCATCCCAGCCCGGGGCTCAACCGTCATCAGGGGATGCTAATGCCAGCAGGTGATGTGACCGTGCCATTCCCCGAGCCCGGCCCCGACCAGCCGCCCCGTGCCCCAGTCGACCGCCCCGGGACGACCCGTCCAGCCCCTCGGCCGGCACGGCCGGCACCGCTGACGGGCCTTCGTCGACGGTGGCCAACGGGCTCCTTCGCCTGGCTCAGATGTACGTACGGACGTTCCGCGGTGGGCGGTTCACTGCCAGCAGCAGCTGGGTGGGCAGGACCTCCGTGTCCAGCGCGGTTTTGGCATGCGCGATGGCCTCGTCGACGATGCGGGCGCGGATGCGGGCCGGATCGGCGTCGGAATCGATGGTGACCTCCAGCCGTAGCTCCGGACGGTCGGGTCGACCGGCAACGTGCACCGCGACGGCGCGGACGCCCGGGTAGCCGTCGATTTCCTGGCCGATCGCCGTGGTGAGGGCGCTGGTGGGCAGCGCGGTCCGGCCGACGCCGAGATCGCCGGCGTACTGGTGATCTTCGGTGTACTGGGGATCGGCGTCCAGGTCGGTGTCCATCGCGATCCGGCCGAGACGTTCGGTCCGCAGCTGGACCAGCAGCCAGCGCAGCGCCAGCAACGCCACGATCACCCCGACCGCAGCGAGAGTGATCCAGATCCACGGTTGCTGCGCGTGGATCCAACTGGCGTCGCGCTCGGAGTACACCGGCGCGTCGGCCCGCTCTGCGCCGAACGCACCGAGCGACCGGGCCAGGACGTACCCGCCCGCGGCCAGCAACAGGACGCCCACCACGCCGAGGCCGATGCGGTTGCCGCGTGCGGTCTTCGAGCTCACTGCCGGCCCTTGCCGCTCAGCCGCACCCGCACGACGATCGGCACCACCGGATCCAACTGCTGCAGCCGGATCGTGATCGCCTCGTCGGCCGCCGCCGGCAGCCGCTCCGTCATGCTCAGCGAGCTGGTGATCACGGTTGTCGCGGTGCTGCGGTGCAGCTCGGTCTCTGCGCCAGTGATCCCGTTGACGCGCTGCGCGGCGCCGGACAGCGCCCGGCGAAGATTGGCCGGGGTGATCCCGGTGACCAGTACCGGATCGCTCTCGCGTAGCTGCAGGTAGCGCCGGCGGGAGGGCAGCAGCGCCAACGCGAGCAGTCCAAGGCCCAGCACGATGGCGACCGCCGCTGCGCTGATCACCGCGGTGTCGGTCCACGGCGTCCGGTGCAATCGGTCGGCGACGGCCGAGGCGTCGAGCCCAACGGGTTGTCGACCGGTCTGGACGAGGATGGCCTGCCAGGCCACCAGCGCACCGAGGACCAGCAGCACGCCGGCGACGATGATCGCGGACACCGTTCGCCGGCCCCGAGGCAGGCTGGGCGGGCGGGGCGCGTTGGGCGGGCTGGTCGCGCCGTGCTTGGCCGGGCTGTGGTGGGAGGTTCCCGCGGGCCGACGAGCCGACGACACGGGGGAGCTCACAGCACCCGCCTGACCTGACGGGTTTCCAGACGCAGAGCGGCGACGGTGATGTCGACGTCGGTGACGGTGAGTCCGCACAGCCGGGTCACCCGGTCGCGGACGTGCCGGCGAACCTGCCGGGTGATCAGCCGGACTTCAGCGGGGTAGTCCACCTCGATCTCGAGGCGGAGTTGCGCCATCGCGCCGTCGATCGCGGCGTGCACCTCGACGCCCCCACCGCTGCGC
>JBBQJM010000183.1:0-7757 GCA_038325895.1 Mycobacteriales bacterium | reverse complement strand
GCCTCGGCCATTGCGCCACCGGCCGGCGGGTCCGACGGCTTCCGGCCACTCTGGCCCGCACCGCCCGGCTTCGGCCGGACGTCCCGCGCGAGAGCCGGCGGCCGACCCGCGGGCTTCTCCCGTTTGCCGGGTTCGTCGTCCAGTCGCAGGGTCAGCGAGATCCGCTTGCGAGGCTCGTCGACTTCCATGACCTTCACCCGGACGACCTGCCCGGACTTGACGATCTCCCGAGGGTCGCCCACGTACCGGTGCGCCATCGCCGAGACGTGGACCAGACCGTCCTGATGAACACCGATGTCGACGAACGCGCCGAACGCGGCGACATTGGTGACGACCCCCTCCAGCACCATGCCGACCCGCAGGTCGCCGAGCTTCTCCACCCCTTCGGCGAACGCCGCGGTGGTGAATGCCGGCCGCGGGTCGCGTCCGGGTTTCTCCAGCTCCGCCAGGATGTCGGTGACCGTCGGCAACCCGAATGTGTCGTCGACGAACGCCGACGGCGACAGTCCCCGCAGCATGGCGGTATTGCCGATCAAAGCCCGCACGTCGCCACCGGTGGCGGCAGCGATCTTGCGGACCACCGGGTAAGCCTCGGGGTGCACGCTGGAGCGGTCCAGCGGGTCGTCTCCGCCGGCGATCCGCAGGAACCCGGCGCACTGTTCGAAGGCCTTGGGTCCGAGCCGCGGCACCGACTGCAGCGCTCGGCGAGAACGGAACGGGCCGTTGGCATCCCGGTGCCCGACGATGTTCTCGGCGAGCCCGGTGCTGATCCCGGAGACCCGGGCCAAGAGCGGCACGGACGCGGTGTTGACCTCCACCCCGACCGCGTTCACACAGTCCTCGACGACCGCGTCCAGCGACCGGGCTAGCACGGACTCCGACAGGTCGTGTTGGTACTGGCCGACGCCGATGGACTTCGGGTCGATCTTCACCAGCTCGGCCAGCGGGTCCTGCAGCCGGCGGGCGATGGAGACGGCCCCCCGCAGCGAGACGTCCAACTCGGGCAGTTCCCGGGACGCGTACGCGGACGCCGAGTACACCGATGCGCCCGCCTCGGACACCACGATCTTGATCAGACCCGCGCACCGGGCGACGAGATCGGTGGCGAGCCGGTCGGTTTCCCGGGAAGCGGTGCCGTTGCCGATGGCCACCAGGTCGACCCGGTGAGCCCGCACCAGGCGGGCCAGGGTGTCCAGAGCGGCCTCCCAGCGGTTCGCCGGTTGGTGGGGGTAGATCGTGTCGGTGGCGACCACCTTGCCGGTGGCGTCGACGATGGCCACCTTGACCCCGGTCCGGAATCCCGGGTCGAGGCCGAGCGTCGTCCGGCTGCCCGCGGGCGCGGCCAACAGCAGGTCCCGCAGATTCGCGGCGAAGACCGCCGCGGCGGCCTGCTCGGCGGCAAGCCGGAGCCGGCCGCGCAGATCGATCCCGAGTGAGACGAGCAGCCTGGTCCGCCACGCCCAGCGGACGGTGTCCAGCAGCCAGGAGTCGGCCGGGCGGCTGCGATCTGCGATCCGGAAACGACCGGCGATCCGCCGTTCGTAGTCGGACAGCAGGTGACCGGCCGCGGATCGGCTGTCGTCACCACTCCCCGGTGCGGCCACCGGATCCGGATCGACGGTCAGCGTCAGCACGCTCTGCGCCTCGCCGCGGAACATGGCGAGTACCCGGTGCGAGGGAAGCATTTTCAGGGGCTGGGAGAAGTCGAAGTAGTCGGCGAACTTGCAGGCATCCTTGGCGTCCCGGTCACGCACGGTCGAGCTCAGCCGGCCGCGCATCCACAGCAGCTCGCGCAGCTCACCGACGAGATCGGCGTCCTCGCCGAATCTTTCGACGAGGATCGAGCGCGCACCGAGAAGCGCGGCTGCCGCGTCCGGGACGCCCCGCTCGGCGGACACATACCCCGCAGCCGCCCGCTGCGGATCCCTGGAGGGGTCGCCGATCAGCAGGTCCGCCAACGGTTCCAGACCGGCCTCGCGGGCGATCTGCGCCTTGGTGCGGCGTTTGGGCTTGAACGGCAGGTAGATGTCCTCCAGCCGCGATTTCGTGTCGGCCGCGGCGATCTGCGCGGCCAGCGCCGGGGTCAGCTTGCCCTGGGTGGTGATGGACTCGACGACGGCCGCACGCCGGTCCTCGAGTTCCCGCAGGTAGTCCAGCCGCTCCGTCAGGGTGCGCAACTGCGCGTCGTCCAGCGAACCCGTTACCTCCTTGCGGTAGCGGGCAACGAACGGCACGGTGGCACCCCCGTCGAGCAACCCGACCGCGGCGGTCACCTGCCAAGGTGCGACGGACAGTTCTTGCGCGATCCGGGTGTCGATGGACACCGGGCCGGCGGCGCGGTCAGCGGTCATCACAGTCAGCGGTCATCAGCGGTCTCCACTCACTTCACAGCAGTGACGGAGATCGACACCGCCAGGCTCCGTGCCGCCACCTCGTCGAGGACCGCCCGCCGGGGTTCGGCGATGTCGGGGAACGTCCGGCTGGGCAAGGAGTTCAGGGCGGCCAGCCGGGCGTCGGCCATCACCATAGTCAGGCCGGCGCGGTCACCCCCGAGCACCAACCCGTCCAGCGACGCGGCGACCGGCAGCAGGACCCTGGCTACCGTGTCCGCGGCGCTGTCCAGTGATGCGGCGCGCTGGTTGCCGCGGCGGCGGGCGAACCGCTGCTGTGACCAGCCGCCGGCGGCGCTGCGGCCCTGCAGGTAGGCCCGGTCGGTGGAGGAGCTCAGCACGATGCCGGCCCTTTCAACGCCGACGGAATGCGCGCCGCCGCGGACCAGCACGATGCCGAGCGAGCCCAGCGTGGCGAGGTGATTCAGCAGTGCTTCCAACGGTTCCCGGTCGCCGCGCGCCATCGGACCGAAGGGGACGGCCAGGTCGGCGACGGTGCCATTGGCGCCGGTGATCCGCACGTGGGCGTCGTCACCGACGACCGACAGCAGCCCGTTGTTGCGACCGCTGAACCGGTTGACCCAGCCGATCAGCCGATCTCCCGCGACCTCGACGACGATGCCGCCACCCGGCGCGGCGGTGCGGCGGGTGGTCACGCGGGGGTCACCGGGATGGTTTTCGCGGGAACGGCCATCACAGTCCCGACCCGGCGTCCCAGAGTTGGCCGGTCAGCCCGGCCAACGTCCGGGCCGACGCTCCCGCCCGATCATCGGTCAGTGAGGCCACGTAGTCGATGATCCCGCGGCCACGGCCCCACCCGGCGAGGTCACCGGCGGTACCGGGCGGCTCGCCGGCGGCATCCAGCAGCAATTCCGGTTCCTCGCGCAGCACCCGCCGGTACCCGCTGGTGGCCAACTCCACCAGATCCAGCAACCGGCGCGGCGCCCTGGCCGCGTCGACCGGGTCGGTCAGCCACGACTCCAGGTTGCCGACCAGGGTGGTCAGCGCGGCGGCCTGCCCGCGCTGGAACATCGCCAGATCCGGTCGGTCCAGGACGAACCGCTGATGCACGAACTTCAAGACCGCCACCTCGTGCCAGGCCTGCCGCCCGAGGATCACGTGCCCGGAGCGGACCGGCGGGTCCGGGTCCACCTCCACCGACGCGCGCAGGTGCGAGATCCAGCTCTCGGTGAACGTGCCGATCGCGCGCTCGGCGCCGATGGAGGAGTCGAACGGCACCGCCAGCAAACCGTCCACCACGTCGGTGGCCACCCGGCCGACGGCGACCCCGAAGGCATCGTCGTCGAAGATCCAACCGTCCCGATCGCGCAGCCGGCGCCGCAGCGCCTCCAGCGCCACGCCAGGTTGCCGGTCACCCGGGGCGAGCGCGCCGCGCGTCGATCGATCGAACTCTGCGCGCCGGCGGAGCCAGGCGCGGAATTCCGCGGCCACTGACGCGTGCTGCAGCACACCGGCCCGGTGGAAGTCGTCCAGGTCGTGAAGCGAATAGGCGATGTCGTCGGCGATATCCATCACCGAGCACTCCACGGTCTGTCGCCAGGGAAGGATCCGCGGATAGGCGGCGAGCGTATCGCGCATCTCGGCCACATCCAGGAAGTACGCCGAGAACTTCACCGAACCGGTGCCGTCGGGCTCGCCGCCGCCGCCCCTCGGTGGGTGTTCGCTCGCGCTCGGATGCGGGATCGGATAACGCACTCGGGCCCACGGGTACTTGAGCACCGCCGCCCGCACGGCCGCGGTCAGGTTGAGCCCCCCGCTGCCGCGCCCGTGCACACCGAGCTGGGTGAGGATCCGGAACGTCTGCGCATTTCCCTCGAATCCGTCGGCCAGCCCGAACGTCGTCCGCGCGATCCGGTCCAGGATGCGCTCGCCGAGGTGACCGAACGGCGGATGGCCGAGGTCATGGGCGCTCGCCGCCGCCTGCGCCACCACGCGGTCGCACCCGCCCAACTCCTCCAGCAAGACCCGGTGCGGCCCGGATCGCAGCGCTGTCGCGATCGCCCTGGCCACCGCCGTCACCTTGACGGTGTGGGTGAGCCGGTTGTGCACCACTCCACCGGCGGCACCCTGCGAGATGACCTGGGTGACCGCGGCGAGCCGGGAGAAGTACGGGGAGAAGCGGATCCGCTCCAGATCGTCCCGGAACGCGCTGTCGTTGGCCGCGGCGATGGGGTCAACGGCAATGTCGACCGCGGTGGAGGGGCCAGTCGGGCCGGGCTCCTCCACGTGTCGGGCCAGCCGCGGGTCCATGACAAACGAACGTACCGGGCGCGGCCCTGGACCGCCGCCGCCGACGTCAACGCCCAGGTGGTGGCCACGGCCGGGTCGCCGGTGCGGATCGGGCCCCGCGCGTTGGCCATGTGCGCGTTGTTGATCTGCGGGCATTACCTGCCCGTCGGACGGGCCACCGCCCTGCTGGAAACACTGACCGGTCTGCACCTGGCAACCGGATTCACCGCCCGGGCCCGGCCCCGCGCCGCGAAGAAACTCATCGCGACGTTCCTGCCGCACATGAAGGACCTGCTGGCCACCGCGCCGCTGCTGCACGCCGACGAAACCACCGGACGCGCCGCCGGCGCCCTGGCATACGTGCACGTGGCCTGCACCGAGTACCTGACATTGCTGCACGTCGGCGGCCGCAGCAGCCAAGACATCGACAACGGCGGCGTCCTCAAGGATTTCACCGGCGTGCTGGTCCGGGACGGCTACGCCGGGTACGACCACCTGCCCGCCATACATGCCTGGTGCTGAGCTCACCTCATCAGGGATCTACGGTCGGTCTCCGATGCCGACCCTGCCGGGCAACTCTGGGCCACCGCCCTACCTCGCCCGGCTACTGACCGACCGGGAATGCATGGCCGACACCCTGACCGCCGCGAACCGGGCCGCGTGCCTTGCCCGCAGCGAAGGACGGGACCGACTGGACCCCGACACCCTGGCCACCGTGATCAACCACTACCTCGGCGCCCTGGCCAAAGGAACCACCGACAACCTCGGCCAGAGCGGCGAACTCGCCGGCAAGGCCCGCACCCTGATCCGCCGGTTCCGCCGCTACCAGGACATGATCCTGCGGTTCGCCACCGATCTGTCCGTCAACTGGACGAACAACCAGGCCGAACGTGGCGTCCGCCCCGTCAAGATTCAACAACGGACCTCCGGCGGCGCTTGGCCCACGTTGCAAGGCCCCACCGAATTCGCGGTCGTCCACTCCTACCTGGCCACCGCCCACAAATGGGGCAAAGACAAGTACCAGGTCCTCACCGAACTCTTCACCACCGGCCCCTGGCTACCACCAGCCCTCACCCCCAGCTGAATAGCTACCCTCTGGTGGCCGCGGAAGGCATCGGGCATTGGTCGATGGCCCACCGGGCGAAGCGTCGGTTCGCCGCCCATCGGCGGGCAAAGGTCCTATCAAGTGCAAATCGGACGCCGCCGCGCACAGAAATTCAATCGGTCAGCGGGACGGCAGGAATGTGGCGGGGGAACTATGCGTGGTGCAGTGCATGGCAGCGAGGATATCGATGGGCAACGGTCCCGATCCGTAGTGTCATTTCGGCACTCGCAACTGCCACACTCCGTGACAACCATCGCCCGAATGGATGGTCCTCCAAGGTCATCCCACGAGCTGATTCGTCGGAACGTAGTCTTGTCGTAGAACCTTGGGCCATTGGGGACTGCGGCCCGAGGGTGATGCATGGCGGAGGGGTACCCTTGCTTACCGTTTTCTTGGTCGATGACCACGAAGTGGTCCGCCGGGGGGTGGCCGACCTACTCAACGAGGAAGATGACCTGGAGGTCATCGGTCAGGCGTCCACCGTGTCGGGGGCGCTCGCCCGGATGCCGGCCCTGCGCCCGAACGTCGCCGTCCTCGACATGCGACTGCCGGACGGTAACGGCGTCGAATTGTGCAGGGAACTCCGATCCCGGTTACCCGATCTGAATTGCCTGATGCTGACCTCCTACACCGATCAGCAGGGCATGATGGATGCATTCCTGGCCGGCGCCGGCGGCTATGTCATCAAGGACATCACCGGAATCGACCTGGTGGCGGCGGTGCGCACGATCGGTTCGGGGCGATCCCTGCTCGACAAACGAGCGGCATCAGCGCTGATCAGCAGGCTTCAGGCGAGTTCGCCGGTGCCGGGGCCGTTGGCCGGGCTGACCGACCAGGAACACACTGTGCTCGATCTGATCGGAGAGGGTCTGACGAATCGTCAGATCGCTGCCCGCATGTTCGTTGCCGAAAAGACGGTGAAGAACTATGTTTCCCGGCTGCTGGCAAAACTCGGGATGTCGCGTCGCACACAGGTCGCGGTGCTGGCCACGGAAATCCGGGACAAAACCGACCATTGGGTGCTGTGAGGAACCTCGAACCTGACCGGAGGACGTGTAGCGCCGGAGGGTCACGCCCGGGAGACACTACGCTACGAGACCGCGCGGTCACTGTATGACACAATGACGGACGTGGGCGGGGTGGACGACGAAGGACGATCCACGCTGCCACCAACCGTCGGAGATGAGCCGACCCGGTGGGACGACCTTTTGACGGCCATTACCGCCGTATCGACCGGGCTCGACCTCGAACCCACCTTGCACAAAATTGTCGAGACCGCCGCCCATTTGCTCGATGCGCGCTACGCGGCGCTCGGTGTCCTTGACAATTCCGGCCGGCTCGATCATTTCGTGCATTCCGGGATGGACGATGCCACCGCCGCCGCGATCGGAGAGCTCCCCTGCGGCGCGGGTGTGCTGGGCGTGGTGATCGAACGGGGCGAGCCGCTCCGCCTCGAAGAGATCTCTACCCATCCGGCGTCCGCCGGATTCCCGCCGCACCATCCCGTGATGCACTCCTTTCTCGGCGTGCCCATCCATGTGCGTGGCGAGGTCTACGGGCGGCTCTACCTGGCCGACAAGAACGCCGGCTTCTTCACAGAGCAGGACGAGACGGTATTGCTCGCGCTGGCCGGCGCGGCCGGTGTCGCGGTGGACAACGCCCGGCTCTACGAGCAGGCAGTGCGCCGGGAGCGATGGCTGGAGGCAACCGGCGAGGTCGTCACCGAACTGTTGGCCGGTGGCGACGGCGATCGCGCGCTCGAGCTCATTGCCAGCCGTGCGCTGGAGCTGACGGCCGCCGACACTGCGATGATCGTGTTGCCGTCGGACCCGGACGCGAACGACGTAGACGTCACCGACCTGCGTATCGCTGTGTGCGTCGGCGGCGGCGCGGAGTCCATGGTCGACTGGGTGCTCCCGGTCCAGGGGTCGACGACCGGAGCGGTGTTCACCGATCACCTGCCGCGGAACGTCGCCGAACTTGCCTTCGAGCCGCGGACCTTCGGGAACATC
>JBBQJM010000182.1:0-7787 GCA_038325895.1 Mycobacteriales bacterium | reverse complement strand
CCGCCGATCCGCCGATCCGCCGATCCGCCGATCCGCCGATCCGCCGCTCGCGCCGAGCGCGCCGATCCGCCGATCCGCCGATCCGCCGATCCGCCGCTCGCGCCGAGCGCGCCGAGCGCGACGGACCGGTACCCGGGCCGCCCGGTCGATCCCCACGCTGGGGACAACGAGCCGGCGGCTCGCTGGTCTCTGGGCTTACGCACAGCTCAATCGTTCATGCTCGATGGCGAAGTTCGTCAGCATCGCCCTGGTCGCCCTGGTCGCCCTGGTCGCCCTGGTCGCCCTGGTCGCCCTGGTCGCCCTGGTCGCCCTGGTCGCCCCGTTCGCCCGGTCGCCCCGGTCGCACTGGTCCGCACCACCGAAACCCATGACATGAGCGACCGATCGTGATGGCCGTGCCTCAGCTCCCTGCCGGAAGGAGCCCACCCGTGCTCAGCTTGCACCGCCGCGCCCCGGCACGTTCCCGACTCCTGGTCGGCGGCGTCATCGGGGTGACCGTTGTGGTCGCTTTGCTGGTCCGATTCGTCTTCATCAACCAGGTCAGCGGTGACTACCGCACCTTCGTCAGTCCCTGGTACGACCAGCTCAAGGCCGGCGGATTCAGCGCGCTCGGCGGGGATTACTCCAACTACAACCCGCCCTACCTCTACCTGCTGGCCCTGGTGACCCACCTGCCGGTGCCGAAGATCATCGCCATCAAGAGCATCTCGATGGTGTTCGACCTGTTGTTGGCGATGTTCGCCGCGCTGATCGTGCGGGAGAGATTTCCGCGACCGGGGCTGCCGTTGCTGACCTTTGCGCTCGTCCTGTTCGCGCCGACGGTGGTGGTCAACAGCGCTGCTTGGGGCCAGTGCGACTCCATCTACGCCGCCTTCTGCCTGGGCAGCCTGTACTTCCTGATCACCCGCAAACCCTGGTGGGCATGCGTGTTCTTCGCCCTCGGGCTGTCTTTCAAACTGCAGGCGATCTTCTTCCTGCCGGTGTTGCTCATTGTGATGGTGGTGAACAGGCAGCGATGGGCCGCCCTGCTGGCGGTGCCGGCGGTCTTCGCGCTCACGCTGGTGCCCGCTGCCCTGGCCGGCCGGGACATCTCCAGCCTGCTGTCGATCTACCCCACCCAGGTCAGCGGCGGCGGGACCGGCCAGGCCGGCATGGGTGGCTTCGGTGGCGACGCCGGTGCCGTGGGTGGCGGTGGCGGTGGCGGTGTCGGTGTCGGTGTCGGTGTCGGACAGCGGGGTCAGGGCTTCGGCGCGTCAGCCGACAGCCTGACGCTGAACGCGCCGACGTTGTACCAATGGGTCAGCGCGGGCGCGTCGTCGGCGTGGAAGTATCTCGGTCTGGCCGCGGCGGCGGTACTGGTCGCAGTCATCGGTGCGTTGGCCTGGCTACGCCGTCGCCCGCTGTCCGCGGCGCACATCGTCATCCTGGCCACCACCGTGGTGTTGGCCGTCCCGTTCCTGCTGCCGCAGATGCACGAGCGGTACTTCTACCTGGCCGACGTGCTGACGATCGTCATGGCGATGTACGTCCGCCGATTCTGGCCGGTCGCCATTGTCGTCTCGCTCGGCTCGTTGCTGAGTTACGCGCCATTTCTGTGGAACGCCACGCCGGTCGCGCTGCCGCTCGTCGCATTCGGCGATTTCCTCGCGGTCATCGCTACTATCTGGATTCTCTTCGATGTCTTCCGTGATCCGGATCAGGATAGCGGGTGGCTCAGGTATCCCGCCGGAGCGCGGAATCGACGAGGTATTCAGACTGGCCGCGGCAGGCAACCCGGTCGCGCGCCGGGTGGTCGACAGGTACGACCGCATACACCCACGGTGTCCGCGTTCGAGAACGATGTGCGGGCGCTGACGGCTGCCGAGCACTGGTTCAACCGCTGGCAGGCCGGTGCTTTCGCGAATCATTCGGAACCAATGGAACACCGACCAGTCCAGGAACGGCGACACGTGGACGACCTCGGAGCGGGGTGAAACCGGTCCGGCCAGGCTGACTCCGACTGCGCAGATCGATGGGTCGGTGCTGACCTGCTGGGACACCACTTCGGCGATCGTCGCGGTCACCGATTCCGGATCGGTGGCCGCCAGCGGAACCGTTCGCTCGGAGAGGACGCGCCCGCAGATCGGTGGTCACCAGGTTCAATTGGGTGGCAGACAGCTTGATCCCGACCAGGTGGGCCAGGTCGACATTGACGTCCATCGGTTGTGACGGACGCCCGGTGCGTTGGGGGGGAAGCGGCGTCGGATTCGGTCACCAGATCGACATCGACCAGCGAGCGGGTGATCCTGGTCAGGCTGGCCGGTGACAGTCCGGCCCGGCGGGCCAGGTCGGCTCCAAATGCCGGGCCTTGCACGGCCATGCACCAGCAGGTCGATCAACACCGACCGTGAAGCCTCGGTCAACGCCGGGAATGGCGTACCGAGTTTCTGCATATGCGAAAGTGTATCCCGTGCGCGGGCCGAAGATCGACTATGGGCCGGAGAATGGAGGCGGCCGCCGGGTCGGCCGGTCATTGGTCCCGGCGGGCCCCGTCCGCGGGCGCGACAATGCGCGGAAGCGGCGCGGTGAATCCGCGATCGGCGAAATCGGTCGTCACCTGCGAAATGACCGTATCGACGAGTTCGGTGGGAACCAGCGCGATGACGGAGCCACCGAACCCACCGCCCGTCATTCTTGCGCCGACGGCACCGGCGGCCAGAGCGGATTCCACCGCCCGGTCGAGTTCGGGGCAGGACACCTCGTAGTCGTACTGCAGCGAACGGTGTGAGGCAACCAGCAGGTCGCCGATCTTGGCGAGTTGCCCCTCGCGCAGCATTTCGACCGTCTGCGTCACCCGATCGTTCTCGGTCACCACGTGCCGGACGCGCCGGACCAGCACGTCGTCGTCGAGAGTGACGAAGGTGGCGAGCAGGTCGTCGACCGGAACCTCCCGCAGGGAGCCGACTCCCAGTATCGCCGCGGCCTGTTCGCAGGACGCCCGACGCTGTGCGTACTCCCCGTCGGCCAGCGAGTGCGCCACCCTGGTGTCGATCACCAGTACGGCCAGGCCGTCGGCTGCGGGGCTGAACGGAATGTTCTCGACCGTCCCGGCCCTGGTGTCGAACAGCAACACCGATCCGGCCCGGGATGCGGCCGAGGCCGTTTGGTCCATGGGACCGCAGGGCACACCGACGAAGTCGTTCTCCGCCTGCTGGGACAGCCTGGCGATGTCCAACGGCGGCAAGGTAAGCCCGGACAGGCTCGACACCGCCAGTGTGGTCACGCATTCCACGGCCGCAGAGGAGGACAGCCCGGCTCCGGTCGGCACCTGCGAATCCAGCGCCAGGTCGAACCCGGACACCTCGTGTCCCGCCTCGCGCAGGGCCCAGACAGCACCGAACACATACCCGGCCCAGGACGCAGCGGCGGGTGAGTCGGGGCTGAGCTGGTCGAGAGCGCGGGTCACGACAGGACCGGGGCGCTGTGCGGAGACCACCCGGACAACGCTGTCGTCGTTGCGAGCGGCCGCCATCCAGGCTCGCGCATCGATGGCGAACGGCAGCACCAGGCCGCCGGTGTAGTCGGTGTGCTCGCCGATCAGGTTCACCCGGCCCGGTGCCGAGAAGACGCCCTGTGGCTCGCGAGAATAGCTCTGTGCAAACAGTTTTGCCGCGGTCATCCGGCCGCTCCGGTGCTCCCGACGGCAGCGCTGGCGGACCGCTCGGCGCTGCCCTGTGAGGCTGCTCTGGCCTCTAGGCCGCCCGAGAATTCCCAGGCGTCGGCGACCATCTGCGCCAGGGTGAGTTCGGGCCTCCAGCCCAGCCGCTCGGCCGCCCGCTCTGCCGAGGCGACCAGCCGGGCCGGGTCGCCGGCGCGGCGGGGCCCGACGGTGACCGGCACCGGAAGGCCGGTGACCTCCTCGATCGTGACCAGCACCTCGCGGACGCTGAACCCGTTGCCGTTGCCCAGGTTGCAGATCAGGTGCTCGCCGGGTGCGGCCGCAGTGAGCGCCAGCACGTGCGCGCGGGCCAGGTCCGCGACGTGCACGTAATCGCGGATCGGCGTGCCGTCGGGGGTGGGCCAATCGTCACCGTAGATGTTCAACGCATCGCGCCGTCCGGCCACCGCGTCCAGCGCGATGGGGATCAGGTGGGTTTCGGTGCGGTGGCGCTCTCCGACGCCGAAGGCGGCCCCGGCGACGTTGAAGTAGCGCAGTGACACGGCGGCCAGATCGGTGGCAGCGCACTCGCCGGTGATCATCATGTCGACCGCGAGTTTGGTGGCGCCGTAGGTGTTGGTGGGCCGGGTGGGGGCGTCTTCGGTGATCGGCACGACCTCGGGTTCGCCGTAGGTGGCCGCCGTCGAGGAGAAGACCAGGGTCGGTACCTCGTGCTCGGTAACCGCATCGAGCAACGCACGGGTGCCACACACGTTGGTGCGCCAGTACAGCGACGGGTTGGTGGCCGATTCGCCGACCAGGGACTTGGCGGCAAAGTGCAGCACCGCGTCGAATCCTCGCCCTGCCAGCACCTGAGCGGTGTTGGTGATGTCTGTCTGGACCAGTTCGAGGCCGGGTGGGACCGAGTCGGCGTGCCCCGTCGAGCAGTCGTCCAGCACGACGACCTGGTGACCCTCGGACAGGAGTTGCCGGGTGACCACCGATCCGATGTAGCCCGCGCCTCCTACGACCAGAGTCTTCACGTGGCAACCCTTTCGGTGTCGATGTCCACCGCGCGCAGCCGCTCCGCGGCCGTCTCGGGGGTGATGTCGTTGACGAATGCGCCCATGGCTGATTCCGATCCGGCCAGGAATTTCAGTTTTCCGACGTCACGCCGGATGGTGAACACCTCGAGGTGGAGCCGGAAGTCCTCGTCGGCCGCATGGACCGGCGCCTGATGCACGCCGGTGATGGCAGGGAGCGTGTCATCGAACATGCCCTCCATTCGCTTGATCACCTCCAGGTACAACTCGGCCAGCGCAGCGCGCTCGACCCCGTCCAGCGCGGTCAGATCCCGAACCTGCCGTCGAGGGTAGAGGTGCACCTCGACGGGCCAACGGGCGGCGAACGGCACGAAAGCGACCCAGTGCTCATTCTCGGCCACAATCCGCGACCCGTCGGCCAACTCGCCGGCCAGCACCCCGGCGATCAGGTTCGATCCGGTCGCGGCCCGATGAGCCTGCGCGGAACGGATCGCTGCCGCGGTCTTGGGAGTGACGAACGGGTAGCCGTAGATCTGGCCGTGCGGGTGTGCCAGCGTGACGCCGATCTCGAAGCCGCGGTTCTCGAAGCAGAACACCTGCTCGACGCCCGGCAACGCGGACATCGCTGCGGTGCGGTCGGCCCACACTTCGATGACCGTCCTCATTCGGGAGGGCGGCAGCGAGGAAAGGGTGGCATGGTGATTCGACGTGAAGCACACCACCTCGCATCGCCTGTTCCCCGGTCGGGTATCGAAAAGCGTTCCGTTGGAGGCGATCTCGCCCGCACCGGCGAAGGACGGGAAGCGGTTCTCGAACACCACCACGTCGTAGTCGGGGGAGGGGATCTCGCTCTGGTTCGATGCGGTGGACGGGCACAACGGGCAGGCGTTGGCCGGCGGATGGTAGGTGCGGGTCTGCCGGTGCCCGGCAATTCCGACCCACTCTCCCAGTAGCACGTCATAGCGCACATGGGAGCCGGGAATCACCGGGGGGATGTCCCGTGGGTCGGTGAGAATGCGTACTGCGTCAGGAGGTTCGTCGAAATAGATGATCTCTCGACCGTCTGCCATGGTGGTGGCGATACGGGTGACACGGCCGTCCTCGGCGCGGGAGGCGATGGACGTCACTGTTCTCCTGGCGGTGTAGTCGTCGGGACTGCTCGGATGGGAGGTTCGGTACTCCGTGCCGGCTGCCGCTCGGCGCCGGGAACGGCCTTCAGTATGTGCAGGTAGTGCGACAAAGTCAACAGCTTCGAACGTCGATTGTGATGATCTGTGTTCGAAACTGTTGGTATTGCGATGACCGGGGGTCCTGACCGTCAGCGCTGACATGGTGAGGGTAATTCGCGCCTGACCCCGGCGCGATGGTCTTGTTCATGAGCGACTTCGAGGTCTACCTCGGGAGCCTCGTCGCGACCCGGGTGGCCTTCGCCGCGGTTACTCCCGATCGGCCGTGATCCGCAACAGTGGTTGAGTAGCAGCATATTTCACCGATCCGGTGTTGAACAATACGGTTGTCGCGGCACCCGAGAGTGTGATGGGCGCCGCGTCGCTCTTCGGCACCCACCCGTACGCTTTGTGGACCAACGGCGCGGACGACGTGCTGAAGAACGGGCTTTGCGCAGCCGGGCATCGGGAGGACATCACCACGGGTCCGATGCTGTCGCACCTCTGACGCGACGGTGCCGAGCGTGGTCATCAGGTTGTGCGGGATGTCGACTTGGCGCAGATCGCCGAGATGAACGGGGTCGCGACGAACCGGTGCGGCGGGTGCGGGGCGTGCGGGGTATGCCAGCGCAGGGTTCCAGTGCGGGTTGCTCGCCCTTGACCTCGACACCGATGTCAACATCTCGTTCGTCTCGACGGTGCCGCGGTCTCCAAGGCGAGGTCGCGCCGGTGCGGTGCTTGCGATGGCACTCTGGGATGCCGCGGAGCCCGGGCGGCTGACCGCAAGCTTGCAGGCCACACCCGTTGGCCGAGAACCTTTATGCTCGAATGGGTTTCGTACCTGTCGGACGCTGGCAGGAATGGGTGGGCGGCGATGGAGCGGGCGGACTAGATCTCGGGGGTTGATCCGCCGCCCAGCAGGATGTCCTCCCAGCCGGGCATCACCGGACGGTGTCCGCGGCGATGGGAGCGACTCGGCTGGTGGTCCGTACCCGTGCGGGCGACGACCTCGCTCTGCCGGGCTGCGGTGGCTGCTGGTTCCTGAGCCGGTGTGGTGGTGGGTGTGCTCGCTGGGCCGTGCTGCGGGCCGGAGCCGTCTGCCAGGGCAGTGCCGCCCAGGGCGCTGCCGGCCGGGTGGTGCAGAGCCGGGTGATGGGAGGCGGCTGGGTGATGGGAGGCCGCGTCAGATTCGTTCCCGGCGACCGGGCCGGAGGTCTGGGTCAGCTGGTCCGCGGTCCCGGTAAGTGCGTCGCCGATTGAGGTCGGTTCCTGGTGGCCGGCCTGCTGGGTGGCGGCGAGGACAGCGGTCTTGGTCTCGTGGATCTCGCGTAGTGTCCGCGGCGTGGGATCGAGGATCTCCCGCGCGGCGTCGTCCTTGGGGCGCAGCGTGTTCGCGCGCGGCCCCGGCTGAATCGCCCAGTGCGCCCGGTTCTCGCTGCGGCCCGCCTGCCAACGCAGGATGAGCACCCAGCCATCGTCGTCCTTGTAGGCGTCCCACCGCAGCCCTGTGCACTGTCCCCGCTCGGCCAGCGCAGCCTCCACCAGCTCTTCGAGCGTTTTCTTGGTGGGATTGCCGTCGATGACAGGGTGGGCCTGCCTGGCCCGCTCGGCCATCGTGGATCGCTCCAGGAGCACCGGATAGGCGTACCGCTCGATCCGGTCGACCCTGGTGCTGGCCGCGGTGGCCACTTCTTCGATCGACGCGCCCGCCCGGATACGGGCCTGGATCTCCCGTGGCCGCAACTGCGGCTCTATCTCGATCTCGAGTTGACCGAGCCGAGTCAGGTCCCCGCGTGCCGCGGCACGCAGTCGATCATCCGTCGGTACGGCGAAGAGCTCACCCGAGTGCTGGTCTCCGCACACCAGGTTCTCGCCGTCCTCGGCCAGGCCCAGGACCCGCAGCGTGCGCATGACGTTCTCCTCCCGATGAGTACCGGACCG
>JBBQJM010000181.1:0-7792 GCA_038325895.1 Mycobacteriales bacterium | reverse complement strand
CATGCGCGAGGTCACCGGCTCGCTGGCGGAGTTCCCCGCCGAGCGGGTGGAAGGGGATCGGGTCGTGCCGGTCACCCAGGACGAGCTGTCCCAGCGCCGGCAGGCGCGCACCGCCGGCTGACGCTGTTCTTGCCTGAGGTTTGCGCTCGAGGGTTGAGCGCTCGGCTACCTCGGCGACCAGCGGCCAGCGGTGTCCGCCGAACTCGGGGGCCGCTTGGGTGGCGAGCGATTTCGTGCCGTCGGTTCTCTCGGATGATCACGTCCTGAGGCCCTTTGACGTTGTGCTGCGACCTGAACGGGCCGCAAGCCTTGATCATGGCGGTCGCGTCGAGCCTGTTGGCGAGGCGTCACCGAAAGGCAGCGGGACGATCGATCCCTTTCATTAGGTTACCTAATGAGCTAAACTAAGGATATGCCTGCTGAGACCGTCTCGCCCCTCGCTGTGACCGCCGCGGTGGGTGCGGCGACCGCGACCGGTGAGCCCGCGGGGGACCGGCTGCCCACCCACGACATCGACGTGGACGTGGACGTCGACATCGCAACGCTGCGGGCGGCGGTGCTGGTGCTGGCCCGCAGGGTGCGGCAGCAGGTCGCCGGCGACGAACTCTCCTCCACCGAGGGAGCAGTGCTCGGTCATCTGGGTCGTTGCGGGCCCATGACGCCCGGCCAGCTCGCCCGCGCCGAGCACGTCCAGCCACCGTCGATGACGAGGGTGATCGAGCTGTTGGAGCGGCGGGAATTCGTGCGCCGCGAACCGCATCCGACGGACGGCCGACAGGTACTCGTGACGCGCACCGCGGCAGGCGACGCCTTCGTCCGAGCCTCCAAGGAGGTCCGTTCCGCGTGGTTGCGCGAGCGGATCGACCAGCTCGAGCCGGCGGAGCGTCAGGCACTCGCGGACGCCACCGAGGCGCTGAGCCGCTTGGCGGCGATGCCGTGAGCCTGCTGACCAGAGGACGACGCGTGCTGGGCCACCGGCCCGCTGCACAGAACGTTCCGACCCGTCGCGGCGCTGCGCGCCCCCGAGTCACCCCGCAATCTCTCGATCGCCCCGCGGCGACCGAGGGGCCGCCCGCTTCGTTGCCGATGCCTGCGACCACCACGCCGCCCCCCGCCACGCCGCCCCCCGTCGCCGGCGCGGACGTCGAGACACTCACCGCGGGCACGGCAGCGCCGAGTGGGGCGCCCGTCACCGGGATCGCTGATGGCCAAGCAACACTCACCCACTCCCAGTCCGGGACCGTCGATTCGCTCGACGGACCGTCGAGCACCCGGCCCGCCACCGCCCGCGAGGTCCCGTCGACGGTTGCGCCCACCCCTGCCGACCGCGCCAACCCGGCGAGCGCCCCCGAGGTCGCCGGAGCAGTCGACGACCCGGAACCCACAGCCGATGCGGTCTCGGACCGCGCCGCTCGGCCCTCCACTTTCGCCGCCCTGCACATCCGCAACTACCGGCTGTTCTTCTCCGGCCAGGTGGTGTCCAACACCGGCACCTGGATGCAACGAATTGCTCAGGATTGGCTGGTCCTGCAGATCACCAACTCCCCGTTGGCGGTCGGGATCACCACTGCTCTGCAGTTCTTCCCGATGCTGCTGTTCGGTCTGTGGGGCGGGCTGCTGGTCGATCGCTACCCCAAGCGTCGTCTACTGCTGATCACCCAGACCGCGGCCGGCTCGCTCGCCGCGGTCCTTGCCGTGCTCACCCTTGTCGGGGTGATCCAGGTGTGGCAGGTGTACCTGATCGCGTTCGGGCTCGGCCTGACAACGGTCGTCGACAACCCTGCGCGGCAGACCTTCGTCAACGAGCTGGTGCCCAAGTCGCTGGTCCGCAATGCGGTCAGTCTGAACTCCGGCAACTTCCAACTGGCCCGAATGGTCGGGCCTGCGGTCGCCGGGGTGTTGATCAGCGTGGTCGGGATCGGCTATGCGTTCGCCTTTAACGCCGTCAGCTACCTGGCGGTGATCGCCGCACTGGGTGCGATGCGAATCCGGGACCTGCAGAAGGTGCCACTCGCGCCGCCCGGCCCGGGCCAGCTCCGCGAGGGCCTGCGGTACGTGTGGGGCACTCCTGCGCTGCTGTGGCCGGTCGTGCTGGTGTTCTTCGTCGGGACCTTCGGGTACAACTTCGCGATCATCCTGTCGGCGTACACCAAGAACATCTTCGACGCGGGCGCCGATGTTTACGGGTTGCTCAATACGATGCTCGCGTTGGGGTCTGTGGCCGGTGCGCTGATGGCCGCGCGCAGGGTTGAAACCCGACTGTGGGTGCTGTTCGCGACGGCCGCTGGAATGGGCCTCGGTTTGGTGCTGCTGGGCCTGACGCCGTGGTTCATCCCGTTCGTCGTCCTGCTGGTGGCGGTGGGGTTCATCTCGGTCACCTTCAACACGCTCGGCAACACGAGCGTCCAGCTGGCCAGCGACCCAGAGCTCCGCGGGCGGGTGATGAGCCTGTACATGCTGGTCTTCATGGGCGGCACTCCGGTAGGCTCGCTGATCGTCGGAGCCATCACCGATCGCTGGGGCGCGCCGACCGCGCTGGTGCTGACCGGCATGGTGTGCGTTGTCGCCGCAGGAGTGGCCGCCGTGCTGGCCGCCCGGTCTGCTGGGGTTGGTGTGCGGGTCGACCGGCAAGCGGGCGCTGGCCGACTAGTCGTGCTGTTGCGCACCGGGCAGCTCTCCGACGGCCGCATGATCCGTTCATCGGCACGCCCTGCCGCAGACAGGCCAGACAGCGCGGAGGGCTGTACGGCGTCAACGCCGCGAGTCGCTGCAACGGCATTTAGACCGGCCGCCGACCCGTCCACCCTCAGGCGGCACGCTCGGTCCAGAAGCCATGGCCGGTAATAGGAGGAAGTGCCGCTACCCGGATGCCGCGGGTGCGGCGAAGGTGACCTCGGGGCGACGGTGCCGGCTACCGTGGCGGAAGGCGCAGAGGGTCGCGATCAGCCCGAGCAGGGCGAGAAGACCGACGTATAGCGGGTAGGGCAACCGAAGGTTGGTAACGTCGAATGGCCAGAACAGCGGTAGCCCTGGCCCAGTCGCGACGTCCCGAACGAAGTGCAAGGCCACCCCCAGCCCGGCGCCGAAGAATACGGATCGCCAGCGCCCTCGCGCCGCAACTCCGACGAGCAGCAGGACCGTCACTGCCGCCAGCGAATGGCTGAAGGGCCGTCCTCCCTGCGCGACGGTCGACGCACCGGCGTACAGCGGGATGTGGTCGGCGTCGATGACCACCGAGGCGGCAAGGGCCGCGCCGATCAGCACTCGGCCGCGCAGCGTGGTCGGCCAGCGCGCTACGACCAACACCACCAGCAGGGCCGTCGCCAGGTGTGCCGGTTCGTCGAGCGCCCCGGTGACGGCGACCGGCCACCGATGTAGGAACTGAACTGCGTCGAGCGTGAACACGAGTGACACCAGCGCTCCCGGAAGCCAACGGGAACGGAGAACTCCCGCAGGTAATGACGACATATGCACACGGTAGCCGCCATCTGGGAAATCTCGTCGGGCGATCTTCGCTGCGATAGATGTGCGTCCACTATCGGGCCAACGATTGCGCCGATCTCCTACGTGCCCAATACCTTCGACGGCAATAGGGTGAAAACCCCTCGTGTATAAACGCCTCTCTCGTGGCGGTCGCGCATGGTCAGGGCACCGATGGCCGACCCAGCCGCGACTGGTCGCCGACACTGAACATCTCGCCGACTCCCCTTATCCGGGGAAGACGGCGACCCTAGATGACTTCCGTGCGCGCCCAGTGGAACATGAGGTGCCTCGTGTCGGCCGCGTCGGTGAAGGTCAGACCGCAGACACCGCAATAGGAGTGAACCCATGACCCGCACCGCCACCACCGCTGCGACCGCGAGCAGCAGCACCGCCGGTCGGCCCGGTCACCGTCCCGGCCCTGAGAATCACATTGAGGAGCCGCCGACAGCTCCTTGCCATGTTCCGCAAAACCGGTCGAGCAACCTTCCGGAACCCATTTGGTACGAGATCGCAATCCCGGCCGAGAATGGGTAACGTCTGGCCGGTACATTTGGGGTACAGCGGGCAAACACGCCTGGAGCCGTCCGCCTCGTACACCTGGGCCACTCCCGCGCGTTCCCACTCGGTGACGAACGCACGCTTTGCAAGGCGCGAACGATCGGAATCGACTACGTTGGCAACACAAGGGAAGAGCGGACGTCTCCGCCGCAGCCGATCCGGTTCTAGGCGGAGGCGATGGTGTGCCAGCCTGATTGCCTCGGCGGTCGTCCTCGGCGTCGCGGGCGTGATCGTCGTTGGTGCGTGGAGCCAGTCGGCTTGCACGGGAATCGATCCGGCGGCCACCCTTGACACAGCAGAACCCGCTGACAGTCTCACGAACTCGCTCGATTCCATCCGGCGAAGCCTGGCCATTGATTACTGTGCTGCGCCGAATACGGCCCTGTCGTTCGGAGGCCCTGCCGGCGCGGCCATAGACGACCGGACCTGGAATCACGAGGTGGGTGGAAATGGTTGGGGCAACAACGAACTACAAACCTATACGGCGAGCTCGAGGAACTCACACGTTGACGGTCACGAAAACCTCGTCATCACGGCACGTCGGGAACAGGCAGTCGGCGACGATGGGATCGCCGCCGCGTATAGCAGCGCACGGATCACGACAGAGGGCAAAGTCGAGTTCATGCCGGGCTCGTACGTCGAGGCTTGGCTGCGCGCGCCGACCGGTGCCGGCCTTTGGCCTGCGTTCTGGTTGATCGGCACCAACCACCGGGATGTCGGCTGGCCGGCTTCGGGCGAACTGGATGTCATGGAGGCAGTGGGTTCTGCGCCGACAATCGTTCGTCAGACCATCCACCTGGCCAGCAGCGACGACCCGGCCAAGGACATGCCATATGGCGACGGGGTCGCCGGATCCTCGACCAGGCTACCGGAGCCCGTCGACAGCGGGCTGCATTCCTACGGCGTCTACTTCGATCAGGACGTCGTCCGATTCTACGTGGACCGACAGGAGCGTTACTCGGTGACGGCTGAGGAGGCTCGCCGGTCTGGCCGTTCCTGGCCGTTCGGCGGCTCGCAGTTCATGATTCTCAACGTTGCTGTCGGGGGGATTGCCCATAGCCCGCGAAACACGAGCTTTCCGCGAGAGTTGACCGTGGCAGGAATCTTCAGTTGGCACGGTGGTGAGCGTCCCGCTATTGAGCCCGAAACCTCACCCCGCGCGATGCCGTAAGGTTCGGTGTTACCGGCGCAGTTCAGCGTCCATCCGGTCAAGCACCTCCGTGTCGACGGTCGTCGAGAACTTGCGGGCAAACCATTTGCGATGTGAGACCGATTCGCCGTCGGTACCAGACGAGTGGCTGAAGGCATCAGCAGGCGACATCGGTTCTGCGAAGCGCGCGGCCCGCAGCTTCTCGAAAATCGTAGAATCGAGCCAGGCAGGATGGTCGGTGTTCTCGGCCGGCCAATCCAAGTACCAGGCATTCGCACGGCACGGTTGGAGCCCTTCGGAACCCACCAGTGCAGGACTGCCGAGCACGGAAGCGGCGAAGCTCTCTTCTGGAACCAGGGTAGAGCGCCAGAAGTTGACGAGATCTGTTCGCCTGTCGACGATGTCGAGCAGAGCTTGGGCGTGCCGCCGGGCGTAGATCTTCCATTGTGAGGACGCACGCAGGCGTAGCCCCCGTGGGACAGCGCGTTTGTGCGGCACTCGCAGCGGCACGCCGCGAACGTAGATGACGTGGTCGCGACGCGTCAGGAAACGGTGCTCGAATCGCCACCGACCGCCATCGGGGTGCGTGCGGGTGTTCCAGCGTGCGAAGGGGATCTCGGTGTTCCAGAAGTGCGAACTGCCATGCCACCCGTCCAGATCTTCGACCAGTTGCTGCATGGTGACCAGTGGGTAATCCGATCCGGAAGCGACCACTATATGCTGCGCGCTCGTTCGGGCCAGGGCCAGGCGAAGCGCCGACAATTCCGCGTTGACCAGGGACCAACTGGCCAGACTGGTCGGCATCCGTTCGCACACGGTTACCCTGCTGGGAAGGCCAGTCAACATGTCCCGGGCTACATCCGAGGGCGTTTTCGCATCGCAGTGCAGGAAGACCGGCACGTCGTCGAGCGCGCAGATGAACCTGTGCACCTGCCTGGCATCCGAATGAGCGAGTACCACTGCGGCGATCTCTGTCATGTAACCCCTATCCCCGCACGGCGTTCTGTCGGGTCATGCATGGGCGGTCGCGTGCGCGGCGGCGTCGAGGTTGAAGAGAACTGTCCCGTCCCGATCACGCACGGTCTGATGACAAGGCATCGACGCTCCGGCCCGGCCACCGGAACTGGTGGCGAACTTATCCGGTGATACTGGACGCGTAAGCTGCCGGCTCCAGATGAAACACGTAGGTTCCGTCCTCCTGGAATGCTTCGACCCAGTATGGCGATCGCTCAAAGGCATCGCGCAAAGCAGCAAATTGCTCTGGCGATTCCATCCCGTAGGCGAGTTGGAAGTCTGATTGGGTGGCGGACCACAAAGCGTATATCTGGGCGCTTTCGTTCTTACCGGCGTAAGAAAAGAGTCGTTTCGTCAATTCCTGGACCTGTACGTCCGGTGGGGAGTCGGCCGCCTCGGTGACGGGAACCGCGGAAATCGTCTCTCGTCGAATCAGATCGTAATTGCTGGTGCGACGCTTGGCATTCGGCAAGTCACCTTCGCCCAGGATGAGCAAGTAGTCATCCCCGGCAGTGTTCACAGCGGTCGCTGTCCCCACGTATTGGAGCGCATCAAGATCACCTTGACGAATAACGTTGATAGGATCGAGTCCGAATTGTGCGATGACCGTGAGCGTCGTGAGGGTCGCCATCACCACGAAAAGCGGGAGTCGTCGCGTGAAGCCCGAATCCGACGTGAACACCTGCGCGGCGAGTAGCGCCAGCCAAGGAATGCCGAACAACGTCGCCCGGAAGATCCCCTCCTGCCCATACGGGTTTGCCAGAACGAGGACCAA
Organism: Mycobacteriales bacterium; assembly: GCA_038325895.1. Lineage (GTDB taxonomy): Bacteria > Actinomycetota > Actinomycetes > Mycobacteriales > Nakamurellaceae > Nakamurella. Next base: position 812 of record JBBQJM010000181.1, on the reverse strand, counting down.
CCCGACAGCCGGCGCGCAGGCCATCGCCCAGAACTTCGCCTCGCGCCTGTGTCTCACCAGCGTTACCAGGGCCAGCGCGCCGAGAATCAACACCGAAGTGAGAGCGGCGACTGCAGTAATGGTGACCAGCGGGAGGCGCTGCAACCCGTCAGCGACGCTCTTCGTCGGCGGCCGGAAGTTCGCCGCCTCACCGATCAGGCCAAGGGACAAGAACTGACGCACATCGTCGAAATGAGCGAGTACCCAGGCGAGAGCGGGACCCAGAACAAGGGCAGGTGTCCACCACGGGCGGACCTGCCGGAAGATCACCAAGACGACAAGCACTCCACCGACGACGAACGGGCTGAGCTGATGCGTCACTGCCAGCGCGCAACCCGCAGCCAGGATGACAAACATCTTGGTGACCGACTGAGTCTTCGACAGGGCCAGCCCGAAAATGGCGATGCCGATGGTCAGCCCGATCGACTGGGGGGAGAAGTAGTCCTGTCCCATCGAATCAACCACGATGGCGAGCGCGACCGCTACCCACACTTGGAACTGGCTGCTGATCACCTTCCCGAAGAAGTATCGCAGGGCAATCAGCTTGAACAGCCCGATCAGGAATGGCCAGAATCTGCTGAGACTCATCGGATCTCGGAGGCCGAGGATGTCGGCTACCCAGGCCATCGCGGCGAAAAACCCGGGCCAGGAGTTGTACACGCCGACCGATGAGTCGATCACGTGGAGGGTTCGGATCTGTTCGAGCAGATCGACGTGCTTTGCCGCCGATTGCGAACGTGCACCGTCGTACACCATGCCGGGTGTCATGGTCA